>SXNB01000045.1 GCA_005777205.1 Burkholderiales bacterium
ACCACGATCGCCGTGGGCCGATTCTAAGTCAGGCGCGGTGCACCGTGAGCCGCTGCCGATTGGCGAGATACAGGCCCGAGAGCACGATGACGCCCATCCCGACCAAGGACCAGCTATCGGGGAAGTCGCCGAAGACCAGCCAGCCCAGGAGCACCGCCCAGACCAGGGCGCTGTAGGTATATGGTGCGAGCAGGCCGGCGCCGGCGTAGTCGTAGGCCTTGATGAGCAGGAAATGGCCCAGCGAGGCGAGCACGCCGATGATCAGGATCAGCGCGCCATGCGAAAACGCCTGCGGGCTGGCCCAGACGAATGGCGCTGCTAAGGAGAGCAGCACGGCGCCGACGATCGCGCCCCAGACCAACGAAGTTTGCGGCGGTTCCAGCCCGGCGATCTTGCGCGTGAGGATCTGGTAGAACGCGTTGCACAGTGCCATGCCAAGCGGTAGCAGGGCATAGGGCGTAAACAGATCCGAGCCCGGGCGCACGATGATCAGTGCGCCGACCAGGCCCGCGAGGATCGCCAGCAGGCGCGCCATTTCCAGCCGCTCGCCGAGCATCGGCACCGCCAATGCGGCCACGAACAGCGGCATGACAAAGCCGATGGCGTTGGCGTCCGCGAGGGGAAGCACGCTGAGTGAGGTGAAGAACAGCAGCGTCGCCAGCGCCAGCAGCAGGCCGCGGGCGAACTGCAGTCCGGGTCGCGAAGTGCGCAAATAGCGCAGCTCGCCGCGTGCGGCGAAGAACGCCAGCAGCAGCGCCAGGTTCGCGGCATAGCGCGCCCAAACGATGAGCGGCACCGGGTACCAACGCGCGAGGTACTTCGCGGCAGCGTCCATGATGACGAACATACCGACCGCCGCGATCATGAGCAGGATGCCGCGTAGCGGCGTGGGCGGGTGCAGGGAGGCGCCGGTCATTGGAGAGGCGCCATTTTAGGCGGACCTGCGCAGGGACAGCCCAAGCCCATGAGAAAACGTGGTCCGTCCCTGTTTTCGAGCCTAGGTGCGCTGGGCGGACCCCAGCGTGCCGTTGGCGAGGCGCACGCGGTCGCCCACGCGCCAGACCGGCTGCTCCGCGGTGCTCACGGTGCGGGCGCTGCCATCCTCCATCCGAACCGCCACGTCCCAGCGGGTGGTGGTGCGTACCTTCTGCTCGATCTTGTGGCTCGCGTAGGCGCCGCCGACGCCGCCGGCGACCGGGCCGATCCACGAGCCTTCGCCCTTTTGCTCGATGGCGGTCACCGCGGCCACTTCGCCGCAGTCAAGGCAGATCGCGTTCGCTACCGGTTGCGGTGCGTAGACCGGAGCCGGCGCCTGCGCCACCGGGCGGTAGCCTCCTGCGCGAACTTGCGCACTGGTTGCGGCGCGCGCGCCTGCACTGATGGGTGCGCCACTTTCTTCACCACCGGCCTGGGCGCCGGCTTCGCAGCGGGCGCATCTTGCGTCAGGACCGGAGACGTGATGCCGCCAGGGGCTGGTGTGGTCTCCGCTGCCGCGGGCGCGATGACCGACTGCTGGGACGTTGTCGCGCCTGACTTGGGCAGGAATCCGTTGAGGCCGGCGACGCCAGCCGCGGAGAGCACGATCAGCGAAACCGCGGCAGTGGCGACCAGCGGGTGAAGCGCGGCAGTACGGTTCTGGTTGCTGTCCACGGCGTCCTCCTTGTGTGTAGGGACGAGGCCAGTCTGGGCAGCCCCGCGGGCCGCGACCGTATCAGTGTGTTGCGGGATGTAACGCCCATTGTGTCAGGTAGTTATGCCTCCGGCCGCATGTGCGGGAAGAGGATGACGTCACGAATCGACGCACTGTCGGTCAGCAGCATCACCAGCCGGTCGATCCCGAGGCCCCCGCCCGCGGTGGGCGGCAGGCCGTACTCCAAGGCGCGGATATAGTCGGCGTCGTAGTACATGGCCTCGTGGTCGCCGGCCTCCTTCAGCTTCACCTGCTCCAGGAAGCGCGCGGCCTGGTCCTCGGGGTCGTTCAGCTCGGAGAAGCCGTTAGCGATTTCCTTGGCGTCCACGAACAACTCGAAACGGTCCACGATGCCCGGATCCTTGTCGTTCTTGCGAGCGAGCGGCGACACCTCGGCGGGAAACTCCGTGATAAAGGTCGGCTGCACCAGGTGCTTCTCGGCCAGCGCCTCGAACAGCATCAGCTGCAGCGCCCCCCAACCCTGCGCATCCTCGTGCGCCACATGCAGCTCGTTCAATTTCCTCGACAGGAAGGCACGGTCGCGCAGGTCGCCCTCGACGCCCTGGTGCCGGATAGCTTCGCTCATGGGCTGGCGCACGAAGGGCGCACCGAAATTCAATGCGGTGCCCTGGTAGGTGACCGCGGTGCTGCCGGCGGCCTCTGCCGCGCAGCGCACCAGGCGCTCGGTGTGCGCCATCATGTACTCGCAGTCCTCGTAGGCGCAGTACCACTCCATCATGGTGAACTCGGGATTGTGGCGGGTGGAGATGCCTTCGTTCCTGAAATTGCGGTTGACCTCGAACACCCGCTC
>SXNB01000046.1 GCA_005777205.1 Burkholderiales bacterium
ACGTACTGCTCGCGTTGCAGATTCTCGCGTATCGCGATGAAATCCATTTCGGGCGAGACGATGCCACGGCGCGCGTAATGCATCTGCGACACGTTCATTCCCGGCCGCGCGCGGCGCGGCGCGCGTTTCAGGTTGAAGCGCAGTTCGGACAGCTTCGGATCATTCAGGCGCTCGATGCCGCAGGCCGAAGACGGCCCGGCGAGCAACTCGCTGTCGCCTCGCTCCTCGATCCAACCCTGGCGAAGCGCCGGCAGGCCCGAACGGATGTCGATCGTCGCCGCCGGGTCGGTATACGGCCCCGAACAGTCGTAGACGAACACCGGCGGGTTGGGTTCGCCGCCAAACATGCTTGGCGTGGCGGACTGGCTGACCTGCCGCATGGGTACCCGAACGTCGGGTCGCGAGTCCGTGACGTAGACCTTGGTTGAGTTGGGCAATGGCTTGACCGCAGCGTCATCGACATGCGCGGTAGCAGCCAGGAATTTTGGATTCGCGTTCATTTCGCTTCCTTCGGCGGCATTACCCGCATCAGGTTTTGAGGGTTTTTCTCACCCGTCCTCCGACCCCCGGAACCAGGACCCCTGCGCAAGCGTCAAATATTACCGCCGCTCGATCCTCTCGCAGTGCAGCATAATACTAGGGTGTCATGAACAAACAGCTAAAATTCGCCCTTTTCACTGCCTTTTTTGCGGCCCTCGCCTACGGCGGCTATGCCGCGATACGGGGCAAACCATCGGCGCCAAAGCCGGCCGCGACCGCCGAGTCGCCGGTGGCCGAGTTCCTCCAGGACGATCTGGTTATCGTCGAGCCTGCGGTGCTGGATCGCACCTTGCCCCTCACCGGGTCGCTCGCGCCCTTCAATGAAGCCACCGTCAAGGCCAAGGTCGCGGGCGAGCTGGTCGCGGTTGCCGTGCGCGAGGGCGAGCGCGTGAAACAGGGACAGGTGCTGGCGCGGGTCGACATCACCGACGTGCAGGCGCGCGTCGCCGCGCGGCAGGCCGATGTCGAGGCCGCAAAGGCCCAGCAGGTCTGGGCCGAGAAGAACCGCGATCAGCAGAAGGCGCTGCTGGACAAGTCCTTTATCTCCCAGAGTGCCTTCGACAATATCCAAAGCAACTACGATGTCGCGGCAGCGAAGCTGAGGGCTGCGGAGGCCGAACTGGTGGTGGCGCGCAAGGCCCTTGGCGACGCGGTTCTGGTCGCGCCTTTCTCCGGCATGGTGTCGTACCGCTACGCGCAGCCCGGCGAGCGCGTCGCGCTGGATGCGCGCGTGGTCAGCGTCGTCGACCTGTCTCGCCTGCAGCTTGAAGCGGCGGTGTTGCCGGCGGCCATCGGCCAGGTGCGCGTCGGCCAGCCGATCAGCTTCCGCGTCGAGGGCTTCGGCACGCGCGCGTTCGAGGGCCGTATCGAGCGCATCAACCCCTCGGCCAATACCGGCTCGCGGTCGATTGCCGTGTATGCCGTGATTGACAACCGGGACGCCGTGTTGCGCGGCGGCATGTTCGCGCAGGGCATGCTCACCCTGTCCCGAGTCGAGAACGCCCTGGCGGTGCCCGCCTCGGCGGTACGGGAGTCGATTGGACAGACCTATGTCTACTCAATCGTCGACGGCCTGGTGAAGCGCCGCAACGTCAAGGTCGGCGCTGCGGATGCAGCCGGCCGGATGCAGGTGCTCGAGGGCCTCGCCGCGGGCGACCGCATCGTGCGCGTGAACCTCGGTTCACTGCGCGAAGGCATGGCCGCCCGCCTGTCCGGCCCGGCGCCTGAGCTCTCGGTCGCCAAGTAACGCGAGCCCGGAACCCGAGAGTCGGCAAATGTGGTTTACCCGCGTCAGCATTTCCAACCCGGTATTCGCGACCATGATGATGGCTGCGCTGCTGGTACTGGGGGCGTTCTCCTACTCGCGCTTGCCGGTGGAGCAGTTCCCCGACGTCAGCTTCCCGGTGGTGGTGGTGCAGACCGAGTACCCCGGCGCCTCGCCCGAGAACGTCGAAGAGGAAGTCACACGCAAGGTCGAGGAATCGGTCAACACCATCAGCGGCATCAAGACGCTGTCGTCGCGCTCCTACGAGGGCCTCTCGGTGGTGATCATCGAGTTCGACCTCTCGATCGATCCCAAGCTGGCGGCGCAGGACGTGCGCGAGAAAATCGCGCTGATCCGCTCGGCGTTCCGCGACGAGGTCAAGGAACCGCGCGTCAGCCGCTTCAACCCGGACGACTTCCCGATCGTCTCGGTGGCGGTGCAGTCTGGCGGCCGCTCCCTGCGCGAACTGACGACGCTGGCCGACCAGGTGATCAAGAAGCGGCTGGAGAACGTCGGCGGCGTCGGCCAGGCGACCCTGGTCGGGGGCGTGAAGCGCGAGATCAAGGTCTACCTGGACCTCGAGGCGATGGAGGCGCAGAAGGTCGGCGCCGACCAGGTGGTGCAGGCGCTGCGCACCGAGAACCAGGAGGTCCCCGCCGGCACCATCCTCAGCCCGGGCCAGGAGAAGATCGTGCAGCTGCGCGCGCGGCTCACCGGGCCGGAGGACTTCCGCAACCTGATCGTGGCGCGCCGCGGCGCCGAGGGTCGCCGCCAGGCGGTGACGCTGGGCTCGATCGCCCAGATCGAGGACGGCCAGCAGGAGGAGGAGAACGCCGCGCTGGTGAACGGCCAGCGGGCACTGTCCATCGACATCATCAAGGCGCAGGGCGAGAACACCATCGGCGTCGTGGACGGCGTACGCCGCGTGGTACAGGAGCTGCGCGGCTTCCTGCCGGCGGACGTGCAGGTCGACATCGTGCGCGACGCCTCCACCGGCATCCGCAATTCGGTGGCCGACGTCAAGAAGACCATGTTCGAGGGCGGCGCGCTCACCATCGCCATCGTGTTCCTTTTCCTCGCCTCCTGGCGCAGCACGGTGATCACCGGCCTCACGTTGCCGATCGCGCTCATCGGCACGTTCCTCTTCATCTACGCCTTCGGCTTCACGCTGAACGTGCTCACTCTGATGGCCCTGTCCCTTTCCGTGGGCCTGCTCATCGACGACGCCATCGTGGTGCGCGAGAACATCGTTCGCCACGTCGCGCTCGGGGCGGATCACCGCACAGCCGCGCTCGAGGGCACGCGCGAAATTGGCCTCGCGGTGCTCGCCACCACGCTGTGCATCGTCGCGGTGTTCCTGCCAGTGGGCTTCATGGGCGGCATCATCGGGCGCTTCTTCCACCAGTTCGGCCTCACCGTGGTCGCGGCGGTGCTGATCTCGATGTTCGTGTCCTTCACCCTGGACCCGATGCTGTCCTCGATCTGGCACGACCCGCAGGCGGAAGGCAAATTCAGCCGCGACCCGCTGGGCCGGCTGCTGGGCTGGTTCCACGGCCTGATGGAGCGCTTCTCGGAGCGCTACGAGCGGCTGCTCGCCTGGAGCCTCGCGCACCGCAAGACCGTGGTTGTGCTGGCGCTCACCAGCTTCCTTGCCAGCTTCCCGCTGATGAAGCTGGTCGGCACGGAATTCGTGCCCGAGCCGGACCTCTCCGAGCTGCAGGTGCAATTCAAGACCCCGGTGGGGGCCTCGCTTGCGCTGACGCAAGCCAAGGCGCAGCAGGCCGAAGCCGCGTTGCGCGAGTTCCCCGAGGTGCGCTTCACCTACGCCACGGTCAATACCGGCTTCGTGCAGGGCAAGAACAAAGTCAACATCTTCGTCCAGCTGGTGCCTAGGAAGACACGCTCGCGCTCACAGAACGAGCTCACCAAGCCGATGCGCGAGCGGCTGTCACGCATCGCCGGCATCGAACTGCAGCAGATCGGCGCCTTCAAGTCCGTCTCCAGCGGCAAGCCGCTGCAGGTCTCGATCCTGGGCCAGGAACGCAAGGTGCTGGCCGAGATCGCCGACAAGGTGATGGCGGAACTGCGCGAAGTCCCTGGCGCCGTGGACGCGGAGTCGAGCGACGAAGCCGCCAAGCTGCAGCTCTCCGTGACCCTCAAGCGCGAACTCGCGAGCGATCTGGGCATCGGCGTCGGTCAGGTCGCCGGCACGCTGCGGCCGCTGCTCGCCGGGCAGGCGGTGGGGAACTGGAAGGGCCCGGATGACCAGTACTACGATGTGCAGGTGCGCCTGTCTCGCGCCGACCGCGCGCGCGCCGAGGACTTGGCCCGCGTACCGCTCGCCTCGACCCAGACGGACGCCAACGGCGCGCCGCGCATGGTGAAGCTCTCGGAGATCGCGACCATCGTCCCGGGTAGCGGCCCGCAGCAAATCAACCGCAAGGAGCAGTTGCGCGAGGCGCTGATCACCGCCAACGTCTACAACCGCGCCGCCGGCGACGCCGCGGCCGACCTGCGCGCGCGCCTGGACAGGATCCCGATGCCGCCTGGCTACCGCTTCACGATGGGCGGCTCCTCCAAGGACATCCAGGAATCGATGGCTTACGCGGGCCAGGCGCTGGCGCTGGCGATCGTATTCATCTACCTGATCCTCGCCTCGCAGTTTGGCAGCTTCATCCAGCCGGTGGCGATCATGACGTCGTTGCCGCTCGCGCTGATCGGCGTGGTGCTGGCGCTGATCGTCGCGCGCTCGACCCTGAACCTGTTTTCCATCATCGGCTTCATCATGCTGATGG
>SXNB01000047.1 GCA_005777205.1 Burkholderiales bacterium
CCAATTGCGTCGCGGGCGCGGCCGCCGCGGGCGCGGGCATCGGGCCGATGCACCTGCACTACGTGCTGGGCATCACCAAGGCCTACACCACGCGCGTCGGGGCGGGCCCGTTCCCGACTGAACTCTCGGACGACGTCGGCGAGTGGCTGCGCCAGCGCGGCAAGGAGTTCGGCGCCACCACCGGCCGGCCCCGTCGCACCGGCTGGTTCGATGCCGCGGCGCTCAAGCGCGCGGTGCAGTTGAACGGCGTCTCAGGGCTGTGCATCACCAAGCTCGACGTGCTGGACGGTGCCGAGACTTTAAAAATCTGCGTCGGCTACGACTTGGACGGCGGCGTGAGCGATATCCTTCCGGTGGGCGCCGAGGAACTTGCGCGATGCGTTCCGGTTTATGAGGAGATGCCGGGTTGGCAGGAGAGCACCGTCGGCGTCAAGGCGCACGAACGGCTGCCGCAGGCGGCGCGCGCCTACCTCGCCAGGGTCGAGAAACTCTGCGGGGTGCCGATCGACATGATCTCTACCGGTCCGGACCGCGAAGAGACCATCGTCCTGCGCCATCCTTTCGCCGCCTGAATAGGATTGAGGCGCCGTGAATCCGAACTACTGGTGCCGAGGAAGGGACTCGAACCCCCACAGTGTTGCCACCGCATGGACCTGAACCATGTGCGTCTACCAATTCCGCCACCTCGGCAGGGGGAGCGGATTTTAGGGTCGTTGCTGCACCATGTCAAAGAATAGGCGAACGGATTCCCGTCCTCAGCCGCAGCCGAAGCGACGCCGGATCGGCGCGCCGGACGCGGCCTTTGGCGGCGAGATCCTCGGGGCCCTTGAGCGCGCCGGCGCGCCACTGACGCGCCACGAGCTGGAGAAGGCCGCCGCTGCGGGTGCCCGCGACAGGGCTGGATTCGCCGCCGCGCTGGAGGTGCTGGAGCGTGCCGGCCGGGTGGTGCGCAACCGCGCCGGCAGTTACCTGGTAGCGAAGCGCATCGACGTCGTCGCCGGTCGCATCGAGGGCCATCGCGACGGCTTCGGCTTCCTGGTGCCGGACAACGGCGGTCCCGACGTGTTCATGCCCCAGGAGGAGATGCGCCAGGCGATGCACGGTGATCGCGCGTCGGTGCGCGTCGGCGGCACGGACTCGCGCGGGAGACCGATGGGCGTTCTGGTCGAGGTGCTGGAGCGTGCTGACCGGCGCATCGTCGGGCGGCTGCATTTCGAGCACGGGGTGCTGTACCTGGCGCCGGAGGACAAGCGCTTCGCGCAGAACATCCTGGTGCCGCCGGCCGAGGCCGGCAAGGCGAAGGCCGGGCAGGTCGTCACCGTGGAACTGGTGGCGCAGCCCTCCAAGCGCACGCAGCCGGTCGGCCGCGTCGCCGAGGTGCTGGGCGCTTGGGACGATCCCGGCATGGAGATCGAGATCGCACTGCGCAAGTTCGACCTGCCGCACGCGTTCTCGAGGAAGTCCCTGGCCGCCCTGCGCGCCGTGCCCGACGAGGTGCGCGAGGCTGACCTGAAGGGGCGGCGCGACCTGCGCGCGCTGCACTTCGTCACCATCGACGGCGAGACGGCGAAGGATTTCGACGACGCGGTCTGCGCAGTGCGCGAGGGGCAGGGGCACCGGTTGTGGGTGGCGATCGCCGACGTCTCGCACTACGTGCGCGAGCGCGAGGCGCTCGACCAGGACGCGCGCGAGCGCAGCACCTCGGTGTCCTTCCCGCGCCGCGTGATCCCGATGCTGCCGGAAAAGCTGTCCAACGGCATCTGCTCGCTCAATCCGCACGTCGACCGGCTCGCCATGGTGTGCGAAATCGCGATTACGCCCCGCGGCACCATCGCGCGCTACGAGTTCTACGCCGCGGTGTTCCGCTCGCATGCGCGCCTCACCTACGACGAGGTCTGGAAGCGCCTCGCCTTGGGCAAGGCGCCGCAGCACCTGCAGCAGCTGCACGAGGTGTTCAGGGTCCTGCTGGCGGCGCGCTCGCGCCGGGGCGCGATCGATTTCGAGTCCGTCGAGACCAAGATGGAATTCGGCCCGGACGGGCAGATCCGGCAGATCGTCGCCGTGCCGCGCAACGACGCCCACCGGCTGATCGAGGAGTGCATGCTGGCGGCCAACGTCTGCGCCGGCGATTTCCTCACCGGGCGAAGCCACCCGGCGCTGTACCGGGTGCACGACAATCCGGCTGAGGAGAAGGTGAAGGCGCTGCGCGAGTTCCTCGCCGAGCTGGGCCTGGCGCTGGGCGGCGGCGACAAGCCCAAGCCCAAGGACTACGCCGACCTGCTGGAGAAGATGAAGGGACGGCCGGACTTCACGCTGCTGCAGACCATCCTGCTGCGGTCCCTGAAGCAGGCGGTCTACAGCCCGAAGAACCTGGGCCATTTCGGCCTCGCCTTCGACGCCTACGTGCATTTCACCTCCCCCATCCGGCGCTATCCGGACCTGCTGGTGCACCGGGCAATCAAGGCCTGCCTGGCCGGCGGGCGCTACGAAGGCCAGAACTGGGAGGAACTCGGCCGCCATGCCTCGGAATGCGAGCGTCGCGCCGACGACGCCAGCCGCGACGTCGAGAACTGGCTCAAGTGCCGCTACATGCTGCAGCACGTGGGCGGGGTCTACGAGGGCCGCGTCACCGGCGTCACCGCGTTCGGCTTGTTCGTGACGCTGGACGATTTCTTCGTCGACGGCCTGGTGCACATCTCGGAGCTTGGGCGCGACTACTACCGTTTCGAGCCCACCCGCCACTTGCTGCTCGGGGAGCGCACCGGTAAGCGCTACCGGCTCGCCGACCGCATGCGGGTCAAGCTGGTGCGCGTGGACGTCGAGTCGCGCAAGATCGATTTCGTCCCGGCGGAGAAGGTATGAGCGCCCCAGGCGCCGGGGAGCCGCGCATCGTGTTTGGCTTCCACGCCGTGCTGGCGAGCTTGCGCGCCGACGCAGCCTCGGTGATCGAGATATTCCTCGATGAGGCGCGCCAGGACGCGCGGGCGAAGGACTTAGCGGCAGCCGCGGAGAAGGCGGGTATCAAGGTAATGCGCGTGTCCGCGAAGCGGCTGGACGGCTTCCAGGGCGGCGGGCGGCACCAGGGCGTGGTGGCTCGGGTGTTCGCGCGCAAGCCTGGCCACAGCGTGGACGAGCTGCTGGAGACCATCGACCGACCGCTGCTGCTGGTGCTGGACGGCGTCACAGATCCACACAACCTGGGTGCCTGCCTGCGGGTGGCCAATGCCGCCGGGGTGCACGGCGTGATCGCGCCCAAGGATCGAGCCGCGGGAGTGAGCGCCACGGTGTCCAAGGTGGCGAGCGGCGCCGCCGAGATAACGCCGTATTTCATGGTCACCAACCTCGCCCGGTCCCTGCGGGAACTGAAGGAGCGCAACATCTGGGTCGTCGGCACCGACGAGCAGGCGAAGAAGACCCTCTACGAAGTCGACCTGCCAGAGTCCATCGCCTGGGTGCTGGGGGCGGAGGGGGAGGGCATGCGACGCCTGACCCGCGAGACCTGCGACCTGCTGGTGCGGATCCCGATGCTGGGGGCGGTGCAGAGCCTGAATGTGTCGGTGGCAGCCGGGGTCTGCCTGTTCGAATCGGTGCGCAGGCGTGAGGGTTTGCCTAAGCCCCAGATTCCGTTGTAGAATCTTGGGCTTCCTTGCTATACCGTGACGCATGACGGATGGCTTACCCATAAGGAGAATGACCGAATGCGGCATTACGAGATTTGCTTCATCGTCCATCCCGACCAGAGCGAGCAGGTGCCCGCGATGGTCGAGCGCTACAAGG
>SXNB01000048.1 GCA_005777205.1 Burkholderiales bacterium
AAGAGGGCCGACTGCGGCGGATCGAGGCGTCCATCTGGGTGGAGCGCGAAAGCCAGAAACCGATCCTAGTGGGCAAGGGTGGCGAGAAGCTCAAGCGCATCTCCACAGCGGCGCGGCTGGACATGGAGAAGCTGTTCGGCGGCAAGGTCTACCTCGGCACCTGGGTCAAGGTTAAGGACGATTGGAGTGGCGACACGCGCTTCCTGAGGCAGTTGGGGTATGGCTGAGCGACCGGCATGAAACGGCGGGCGGAAAACGAGCACGGTTTCGTCCTGCACACCTGGCCGTACAAGGAGACCAGCCTGATCGTGGAGGTGTTCGCGCGCAGCCGTGGCCGCCTCGGCATCCTCGCTCGTGGCGCGCGGCGACCACGCTCGGCCCTGCGTGGGCTGCTGCTCGCGTTTCAGCCCTTGCGCCTGAGCTGGAGCGGATCGGCGGAACTGGGCACGCTCACCAGCGCGGAATGGAGCGGTGGTGAACCAGCGCTCTCGGGCGCCGCGCTCATGTGCGGCTTCTACCTGAACGAACTGCTGCTGCGCCTGCTGCCGCGGGAAGATCCGCACGAGGCGCTGTTCGACGCTTATGCCGAGGCGCTGGGACGGCTGGCCGCCGGAGAGACCCAGGCACCGGTGCTGCGGAGCTTCGAGCGGCGCTTGCTTGCCGAACTGGGCTATGCTCCTTTGCTTGAGCAAGAGGCGGCTGGCGCGGCGGTCGAGCCGGACAAGCGCTATGCCTACCAGCCGGATCGCGGGCCGGTGGAGGCAAAGGGCGGCAGCGGCGACATGTTCGTGCGTGGCAGCACGTTGCTGGACATCGCGCGCGACGACTACCGCGCGCCGGAAACGCGCGAGGAGGCGCTGCGACTGATGCGCGCGCTGATCGCGGAACGGCTGGGTGGCCAGTCGCTGCACACACGGGCAGTGCTCGCGGAACTGAAGGTCCTATGATCGAACTTGGCGTCAACGTGGATCATGTGGCGACCGTGCGGCAGGCGCGGCGCACCTACGAGCCCGACCCGGTCCGGGCCGCGGTCGAGGCGCACCTTGGTGGCGCTGACGGCATCACTGTGCACCTGCGCGAGGATCGCCGCCATATCCAAGACGAGGATGTGAGGCGACTGCGCGAACTGACCAACATCAAGCTCAACCTGGAGATGGCCGCCACCGACGAGATGGTCGCGATCGCCTGCAGCATCAGACCGGAGATGGCAATGCTGGTGCCCGAAGGGCGGCACGAGGTGACCACCGAGGGCGGCCTCGACATCGCGTCCCAGGAGGTACGACTGTCGGGCCACGTGGCCAGACTGGCCGACGCTGGCATCGTGGTGTCGGTGTTCATCGACGCGGAGGCGCGGCAGATCGAGGCAGCAAAGGGGGTCGGCGCGGCTGTCTGCGAGATCCATACCGGGCCGTATGCCCATGCCTTTCACGCCAAGGGACGCGACGCCGAGAGTGCCGCGGTGGTCGAGGAGCTGGAGAAGGTCCGCGCCGCGGGCGAGCGAATCCGGGCGCTAGGGATGCGCTTCAACGCCGGCCACGCGCTCAACTACTTCAACGTCAAGCCGGTGGCGCGCCTGGCCGGTGTCCGCGAGCTGCATATCGGCCACGCCATCGTGTCGCGGGCGGTGTTCATCGGCATGCGCGAGGCGGTACACGAGATGAAGCAGCTCATCACCCAGGCGGTGCGATGATCTACGGCATCGGCACCGACCTGATCGAGATTCCCCGTGTGCGGCGGGTGCTGGATCGCTTTGGCGAGCGCTTCGCGCAGCGCATCCTGTGTGAGCCAGAATTGCGCCGCTACCGCGTCCATCGGCAGCCGGTCGCCTACCTCGCCAAGCGCTTCGCCGCCAAGGAGGCCTTTACCAAGGCACTCGGTACGGGGATCCACGCCCCAGCGAACTGGCACGGGGTCTGGGTGCAAAACCTCAAGTCGGGCAAGCCGGTGCTTGAGTACACACCCGCGCTTGCGGCGCTGGTAGCCGCGCGCGGCATCAAGCGCGCGCACCTTACCATCACCGACGAGCGCGAGATCGCCAGCGCAACCGTGATCCTCGAATGCGACGATTAAGGATGCGCCTGCCGCTGGGGGTGGTGGTGCTGGATCCGTCCGGCACGGCCCTGTCCGACGACGACCGCCGGCGCATGACGCATCCAGCCGTGGGTGGCGTCATCCTGTTCGGCCACAATTACCAGGATCCGGTACAGCTCGCCGCGCTCACCGAAGAGATTGCCAGCCTGCGCGAGCCGGGGCTGTTCATCTGCGTGGACCATGAAGGCGGCCGGGTGCAGCGCTTCAAGGACGGTTTCACCGCGATTCCGCCGATGCAGCAGCTGGGCAGGCTTTGGGATCGCGACCGCCAAGGTGCGCTGGCCTGCGCGCACGCGGTGGGCTACGTAATCGCGGCCGAACTGGCCGCCCATGGGGTGGATTTCAGCTTCACGCCGGTGCTAGACCTCGATTACGGCAGCAGTGAGGTCATCGGCCATCGCGCCTTCCACTACGACCCGAATGCGGTCGGTGTGCTCGCCGCGGCGCTGGTGAAGGGTCTGGCCGAGGCCGGCTCGGCGGCGGTGGCCAAGCATTTCCCGGGTCACGGCTACGCGGCTGTGGATTCCCACGTCGGCGTTCCGCGCGACGAGCGCAAGGGCGCGGATATCCTGCGCAAGGACGTCGCGCCCTACATTCCGGTTATCGCGTCGGGCCTCGCCGGCGTGATGCCGGCCCACGTGATCTACCCCGACTCGGATCCGGAGCCCGCGGGTTACTCGCGCTACTGGTTGCAGGAGGTGCTGCGCAAGCGCCTCGGCTTCGACGGGCTGATTTTCAGCGATGACCTGGCCATGGAAGGTGCGAGCACGGCCGGCGGCATTCCCGAGCGCGCGCAGGCGGCGCTGGCGGCTGGCTGCGACATGGTGCTGCTATGCCAGAACCCGAAAGGCCAGGACGCGCTGCTGGCAGCGCTGGGCGAGGCCCCCATGGCGGTCGCGCAACGTGCCGAACGCATGCGGCACAAGGGCGGCCGGGACTTGAGAAAAAGCGTGGCCTACAGGGAAGCCCTGCAGGCCATGGAAAAGATTCCTTAAGCTCTTTCCATGTAGCTGCCGTCGTTGGTCGAGACTTTGATCTTCTCGCCCTGGTTGATGAACGGTGGCACCTGTACGATCAGCCCGGTTTCCGTGGTTGCCGCCTTGAAGGTGTTAGTGGCGGTGGCGTTCTTGATGCCGGGCTCGGTCTCGGTCACGGTCAGGGCCACCGACGGCGGCAGTTCCAGGCCGATGGCACGACTATTGTAGAAGTTGACCTGCACCGACATATTCGGCAGCAGGTAGCCGGTCTGGCCCTCGAGGAACTCGGCCGACAGCGGCATCTGCTCGTAGTTCTCCTTGTCCATGAAAACGTAGCTGTCGCCGTCCTGGTACAGGTACTCCATCTCGCGCGGATCGACGAAGGCGCGCTCGATCTTATCCTCGGTGCGAAAGCGCTGGTTGGTCTTAGTGCCGGCCTCGATGTCCTTCATCTCGACCTGCATGAAGGCGCCGCCACGGCCGCCGACGTGCACGTGGTAGCACTTGAGGATGCGCCAGACACGCTTGTCCCACTCGAGGAGGTTGCCGACGCGGAGTTCGACTGCGGAGACCTTTGCCATTACCCAAGTCCCTGAAAAGGGGCCGAATTATAATCCAATCCCATGTTCGATCCTAAAGCCTTCGTTGCTGGCCTGCCCAACCTTCCCGGGGTGTACCGGATGCTGGGTGCCCAGGGCGAGCCACTGTACGTCGGCAAGGCGGGCGACCTGAGGAAGCGCGTCAGTTCCTACTTCAGCAAGCAGGACCAGAGCCCGCGCATCCGCATGATGCTGATGCAGGTCGTCGGGATCGAGACCACGGTGACGCGTTCCGAAGGCGAGGCGTTGCTGCTGGAGAACAACTACATCAAGAGCCTGGCGCCGCGATACAACATCCTGTTCCGCGACGACAAGTCCTATCCCTACCTGATGATCACCGGGCACAGTTTTCCGCGCCTGGGCTTCCATCGCGGGACCCGCGACCGCGCCAATCGCCACTTCGGCCCGTTCCCGCATTCGGACGCGGTGCGCGAAAGCATCCAGCTGCTGCAGCGCGTGTTCCGCCTGCGCACCTGCGAGGACTCGGTGTACGCCAACCGCTCGCGCCCCTGCCTTCTGCACCAGATCCGTCGGTGCACGGCGCCCTGCACCGGGCAGATCAGCGCCGAACGCTATGCGCAGGATGTGAAAGGCGCAGAACTGTTCCTGCAGGGCCGGGAAGATGACGTCATCGGGATGCTGAACGAGAAAATGCACGTGGCCGCCGCCGCCATGCGCTACGAGGAGGCATCCCTGTTTCGCGATCAGGCGCGGGCGCTGTCGCGCGTGCAGGCGCGGCAGTATGTCGAATCGGACCGCGGCGTCGATGCCGATGTCGTCGCCTGCGAGATGAACCACGGTATGGTTTGCGTCAACCTGGTCATGATCCGGGGCGGACGGCATGTCGGCGACCGCAGCTTCTTCCCGCAGAACGCCGACCGGGCGAGCGCGAGCGAGGTCCTCTCGGCGTTCCTCGGCCAGCACTACCTGGAGCAACCGCCGCCGCCGCTGGTACTGGTGGGCGCAGAGGTGGAATTCGAGCTCACGGGCTCCCAGGTGCAAGCCGCCCTGCAGGGAGAGCGGCGCGTCTGGGTCGAGATGGCGGCGAAGAACGCGCAACTCGCGCTGGTGCAGCGGGCGCGGGAGAAGAGCACCCAGGAAGCGCGCATCGTCGCGCTGCGCGAGGCGCTCGGCCTGCCGGAGACGGCCCAGCGTATCGAGTGCTTCGACACTTTCTTCACCATGCCGAGATTATTCAGATGAAAGGCAGAAGCTATCGTCTCCGCCATGGAGGACGCAATACGGACTCAGAATTAAAAAGTGATGACAGCGGCCTGTCGGCCGAAAATAAAAAATGAGTTTTTCG
>SXNB01000005.1 GCA_005777205.1 Burkholderiales bacterium
TGGGGCGGATCGTGGAGCAGGGCACAGTCGACGAGGTGCTGGGCTCGCCCCGGCATCCGTACACCGAGGCGTTGCTCTCGGCGGTGCCGCAGATCGAGGGGCAGCGCCGGATCGTGCGCCTGGCGGGGGACCTGCCGTCGCCGGCGAATCCACCCGCCGGCTGCCACTTCCACCCGCGCTGTCCCAAGGCGATGCCTGAATGCGCCAGGGTGTGGCCTGAGACTGCGCGGCTGAGCCCGACGCGGACGATGAACTGCCTGCTCTGCCGGACGGACCTATCGCTCTAGCGCGGCGAGCATCAACTGGCCGAGATCGTTGGCCAGGGGCAGGAGCCCCTGGCGCAGGACGGCGCTCAGCTGTTGCTGCTCCTCCTGCGCCATGCCGAGGGTCGCGGCGAGAAACTGGGCCGCGATCATCTGCTTTTCCTCCAGCGCCTTCTGCGCCAGGCGCTGCTGCGCGGCGCCTACCGCCAGGGCGGGCTGCACGAAGTAGTCGATCATCGGCGCCCGTACCGCGGCGTTCTTCGGGCTGAGCAGGGCCTCATTCAGGGCATCGAAGATCTCGCTGCGCTGGGCCGAGGACAGGTAGGTGAAGCACTCGTCGATCAGGCGCCTAATCTGCTCGGGCTCCACCAGGGGTGCCAGGATAGACCCGGCCCGGGTCCACCATCGGCACCGCGTCCTTCGGCTGTGGCCGGGTGACAGGGGCGATCACCCTGTCGCGCGCAATCCCCGGTGGGAACATCAGGATCGGGTCTGGGGCCTGGGCGCGCGCAGGGGGCCAGCGAGGCGAGGAGGAGGGCGAAAAGGACAGCCCTGCACAGACGATGCATCGGCTGATCCTAGGAAACTTGGCACCGCCATGATCCCGCACTGCAACATGATAATAGATCTAACTTTAACTTAATATTTTAACGCTCAGCTTTTATTACTTTTTTCTTAGTAGTTATTGGCTTGAGTTTACCCGAGGCAGGCTTGCGAATGGGCGCCCTGGAGGGGGTCGCGCGGGTCTGTATCGTGAGGACCTGGCCGGGCTGAAGCCGGCCAATGGGGTTCCAGCGCCGAAGGTCCTCGACGCTGACGCGGTAGCGTGCCGCGATCGAGGCCAGGGTCTCGCCCGGCTTGACCTTGTGGGCCGAGGCTCGCGGCTGCGGGGCGGCGATCGGCGGCGCATACATGATGGGCAGGCGCTTGCCCGCAGTGGCGGCGACATTCATGGGCACCACCAGCAGCGCGGGGATTGCCGGGTTGCGCGGGGTGATGCCGTTGACCTCCTTCAGCTGCGCCAGGCCGACGCTGAAGCGCCGCGCGATCGCCTCCAGCGACTCGCCCTTCTTCGGGGTGTAGGTCTGCCAGGACACCAGCCCCTTGTTGTCGTGCTTGAGAAGGTTGGCGTGGAACACCTCCACCCGGTCGGCAGGCAGCACGATGCGGGGATTGACGCTGACCGGGATCAGCGGCCGGTTGAAGCCGGGGTTCAGCGCCACGAATTCCTCCACCGGTAATTCGGCCAGGCGCGCCGCCAGGCGCACGTCGATGTCGCGCGTCTTGGTGACGGTGGCGAAATACGGCTGGTTCGGGATCGGGTCAAGGTCGATGCCGAACACCTTGGGGTCGGCGACGATGGCCTTCAGCGCCTGCAGCTTGGGCACGTAGTGGCGCGTCTCCTGCGGCATGTTGATGCTGGAATAGTCCAGCGGCAGCCCGGCGGCGCGATTCTTCTCCAGCGCCCGCGCCACCGCGTTCTCGCCCCAGTTGTAGGAGGCGAGCGCGAGGTGCCAGTCGCCGTGCATGCCGTAGACGTCCTTCAGGTACTCCAGTGCGGCGGCGGTGGACTCGACGATGTCTCGGCGCCCGTCGTACCACCAGTTCTGCTTCAGGTCGTAGCGTTTGCCAGTACCGGGAATGAACTGCCACAGGCCGGAGGCGTGGGCGCGCGAGTAGGCCATCGGGTTGAAGGAGCTCTCCACCATGGGCAGCAGCGCGAGCTCCGTGGGCAGGCCGCGGCGCTCGATCTCCTCGACGATGTGGTACATGTAGATCCGGCTGCGGTCGAACACGCGCTTGAGGTAGTCCGGACGCGCCACGTACCAAGCGATCTTCTCCCGCACCAGCGGCCCTTCCAGGTCCGCCATCGCAAACCCGTCCCGGATACGCTGCCAGACGTCGTCGGCGCGCAGGGTGCGGTCCACCGTCGCGATGCGCGGCCCGCGCTGGACGTCCTGCCGCGCGCCCTCGAAGGGCGGGATGCTGGCGAGCTCGAGCGGCTGCGCGTGCGCCGGGGCCGAGTCGGGCGGCGCGTCGCGGAAGCCGAGGATCGGAGAAGCCGTCTGGTGGCGCGAAGCGGGTGCGGATGCCGCGGGCACCTGCGGCAGCGACTCGCAGCCGGCAAGGGCGAGCAGGGCAAGCAGTCCGAGCGCGGGTTTGAGCACGCTGGAGCCTACCCTTTCGTCACGAGCGGTTCTTCCACTCGCGGATGGCAGTGAACACGCTCACGGGGTCGCCGATCCGCGAGCCGAGGTACTTGTTGGCCGATTCGACCACCGGCGGCTCGGCGCAGCGCAGGAACGGATTGGTGGCGCGCTCCTCGCCCAGCGTCGAGGGCAGCGAGGGCTTGCCGGCAGCGCGCAGTTGCCGCACGCGGTTCTCGCGCGCCGCGAGCGCCGCGTTGCCGGGATCCACCTTGCGCGCGAACTCGATGTTGGCCAGCGTGTACTCGTGGCCGCAGTAGACCCGGGTGTCGTCCGGCAGCGCCGCCATCTTTCCGAGCGAGGCCAGCATCTGTGCCGGCGTGCCTTCGAACACGCGGCCGCAGCCGCAGGCGAAGAGCGTGTCGCCGCTGAACAAGGATCCTGCGCCATAATAGCCCACATGCGCGCGCGTATGCCCAGGGATGTCGAACACGGAGAAGACAAGTCCGAGCTGCGGGAGTTCCACGCGATCGCCTTCGCCGACCGGATGTGTCAGCTCGGGTATGGGCTCGCCCTTGGGGCCGTGCACCGGAACCTTGACGTCGCGGACCAGTTCGGCGATGCCGCCGACGTGATCCGGATGGTGGTGCGTGGCGAGAATGGCGCACAGCGTGAGGCCTTCGTCGGCGAGGTATTCGCGCACCGGCGCGGCTTCTCCCGGATCCACCACGGCGGCGAAGCTGCCCTTGCGCAGCGTCCACATGTAGTTGTCCCTGAAGGCCGGTAGCGGAACGATCTGGAGCATGGATCGGCAATCCTTCGTCTCGAATGGCGCGGCCAAGTATAACGGCGCGGGAGGGCCCAATGATGCGCATGCCGCGCCCGCCCAGGCGGGGCTTGCCGACTGGTTCAGCACGCCGCAGGGCCGCCACGTGCTGGCATGGGAGCTGGAACAGTTCGCGAGCGCGACGGAGGACGTGTTCGGCTTCCGCGCGCTGCAGGCCGGCCTGCCCGGCATCGATTTCCTCGCCGGCAACCGGATTCCGTTCCACTTCACGGTCGCAATCGAGTCGGGCGCGGCGCTGGCCGCCGACCCGCTGCAACTGCCGCTCGCCGGGCAGAGCGTCGACCTGGTGGTGCTGCCCCATGCGCTCGAATTCAGCGCCGACCCGAACTTGTTGCTCCGCGAAGCCGAGCGCGTGCTAATGCCCGAGGGGCAGCTGGTGATCTCCGGTTTCAACCCGCTGTCGCTGTGGCGCCTGCGCCAGGCCGCTATGCGCGAGCGCAGCCGGGCCGCCGCCGGCGCGCCGTGGGACGGGCGCTTCATCGGCCTGCTGCGGCTGAAGGAATGGTTGCGGCTGCTCGGCTTCGAGCTGAACGGCGGGCGCTTCGGCTGCTACGCGCCGCCGTTCTCCAGCCCGAAGTGGCTGCAGCGATTCGAATTCATGGAAAAGGCCGGCGCCCGCTGGTGGCCGATCATGGGCGGGACCTACGTCGTGCGCGCGGTGAAGCGGGTGCACGGGATGCGCCTCATCACCCCGGCCTGGCGCCGCGAGCGCGCACGGCGGCGCGCGGTGGCGGCGGTGTCGCATCGCAACGGCTCAGCGCGGCAGAACCATGAGTGAGGACGTGGTGGAGCTCTTCGCCGACGGCGCCTGCAAGGGCAATCCTGGGCGCGGTGGCTGGGGCGTGATCCTGCGCGCCCGCGGCCGCGAGAAGGAGCTCTACGGCGGCGAGGCGGCCACGACCAACAACCGGATGGAACTGCAGGCCGTGATCGAGGGCCTGTCGGCGCTCAAGCGCCGCAGCCGGGTGAAGGTTTATACCGACTCGCAGTACGTGCAGAAGGGTATCTCGGAGTGGATCCAAGACTGGAAGCGGCGCGGCTGGCGCACCGCCGCGAAGGCGCCGGTGAAGAACGTTGATCTGTGGCGGGTGCTGGATGAAGTCGCCGGCGGCCACGAGGTGGAATGGCACTGGGTCAAGGGCCACGCGGGGCACCCGGAAAACGAGCGCGCCGACGCGCTGGCCAACAGGGGCGTGGAGGAGTTGGACTCCACGGCCTCGAGGGCCACCTGACATGGCGGCGCGGCAGATCGTCCTCGACACTGAGACTACAGGTCTTGACGCAAAGAACGGCGACCGTGTGGTCGAGATCGGCTGCATTGAGCTGCTCAACCGTCGCGTCGGCGAGCGCGGCTTTCACCGGTACCTGAACCCGGAACGCGATATCGAGGAGGGCGCGGCCAAGGTGCACGGGCTGACGCTGGAGTTCCTCTCCGACAAGCCGCGCTTCGCCGAGGTCGCCGCCGAGTTCCTCGACTATATTGCCGGTGCTGAACTCATCATCCACAACGCCGATTTCGACGTCGGCTTCCTGGATGCGGAATTGAAGCGCGCCAGGCTGGGGAGGTTGAAGAGCCATGTTTCGGGGGTGGTGGACACGCTTGCCATGGCGCGCGAGCTGCATCCGGGCAAGCGCAACTCACTGGACGCCTTGTGCGAGCGTTACGCCATCGACAACGCGCACCGCACGCTGCACGGCGCGCAGCTGGACGCGCGCCTGCTGGCGGACGTGTACCTGGCAATGACGCGCGGGCAGGAGAGCCTGGTCATCGAGCTGGACACGCCCGCGGAGGCCGCGGCGGCGGTTGCGCGCGTGGACAACTCGAAGCTCAAGATCGTGAAAGCGAGCAAGGAGGAAGAAGCCGCGCACCAGGCTTATCTGGATACCCTGGACAAGGCGGCCGCGAAGGCGGGCGGGAGCCTGTGGCGCAAGCTGCAGGGCACCTGAAGGATGGAAAGCTATACTTCCTGCACCATGACCGCGAATGACAATCCCTACGAGCGGGATCTGCAGAAGAATCCGGCGAACCATGCGCCCCTGACGCCGTTGGGTTTCCTGGAGCGCGCGGCATACGTGTACCCGAAGCGCACCTCCGTCATCCACGGCAAGCGCCGCTATACGTGGCAGGAAACCTACGCCCGTTGCCGTCGCTTGGCCTCGGTGCTCGCTGGGCGCGGCCTGGGCAGGGGCGACACCGTGGCCGCGATGCTGGCCAACACGCCGGAGATGGTCGAATGCCACTTTGGCGTGCCCATGGCGGGCGCGGTGCTCAACGCGCTCAACACGCGCCTGGACGCCGAGGCCATCGCCTTCATGCTGGACCACGGCCACGCGAAGGTGCTCATCACCGACCGGGAGTTCTCGCCCACCATCGAGCAGGCGCTGAAACTTGTGAAGCGTAAGCCCTTCGTGGTGGACGTGGACGACAGCGAGTACGGTGGGGAGGGCAAGCGCCTCGGCGACTCCGACTACGAGAAGTTCATCACCGCAGGTGATCCGTCCTTCACCTGGAAGATGCCCGACGATGAATGGGACGCGATCTCGCTCAACTACACCTCCGGCACCACCGGCGACCCCA
>SXNB01000049.1 GCA_005777205.1 Burkholderiales bacterium
CAGCACGCCGCCGAAGCCGGACTCGGCGTCCGCGACGATGGGCGCGAACCAGTCGATGTCGCCCGTCCAGCGCGAGTGCTCGTTCCAGTCTTTCTCCAGCTTGGCGATTTCTTCCTGGCGGTTCATTCTTTCTCCGTGAGATCAAAAAGCTGACCTCAGTCGAGACTACGGGGGCCGAATGACGCGCAGCAACATCGTCATTCCATATGCTGGATGACGTTAAAACAGGGAATTACATAAGGTTAATAGGACTCAATTTCAGGATGCGTATATATATTTCAAAACGAGGCTGCTCCGCTGCATCCTCCCGACCCACCTTCACAAACGCAATTTCACCGCCTCAGGTCTGCACCAGCTTCCGATGGCGATGCACGCTCAGCAGGATCCCGATGCCCATGAACAGCGTCACCAGCGCGGTGCCACCATAGGAGATGAAGGGCAGGGGCACGCCCACCACCGGCAGGATGCCGGAGACCATGCCCATGTTGACAAACGCGTAGGTGAAGAACATCAGCGTGACCGAGGCCGCGAGCAGGCGCGCGAAGAAGGTGGGCGCGTTGGCCGCGATCATCAGCCCACGCGCAATCAGCGCGAGGTAGATGCCCAGCAGCACCAGGTTGCCGATGAGGCCGAATTCCTCCGAATACACCGCGAAGATGAAATCGGTGTGCTGCTCCGGGATGAAATCGAGGTGCGTCTGCGTGCCGCGCAGCCAGCCTTTGCCCGTGATGCCCCCCGAGCCCACCGCGATGGTGGACTGGATAGTGTGGTAGCCCGCGCCCAGCGGGTCCCGGGACGGGTCGAGCAGGGTGAGGACGCGGTGGCGCTGGTAATCGTGCAGCATGCCCCACAGCGGCGCGAGCGAGGCGAGGCCTGCGATTCCTAGCGAGGTGAGCACCTTCCAGCCGATGCCGGCGAAGAAGATGGCGTAGAAGCCGACCGCGCCCACCAGCACGGCAGTGCCCAGGTCGGGCTGGCGCGCGATCAGCAGCACCGGCACCAGGAGCAGCACAGCGGCGATCACGAAATCACGCAGCCGAAGCACGGACTCGTTGCGGTGGAAGTACCAGGCCAGCATCAGCGGCAGCGCGAGTTTCATGGCTTCGGAGGGCTGGATGCGCGTGACGCCGACATCCAGCCAGCGCCGCGCGCCGTTGACGATGTCGCCGAACAGGGCCACCGCGACCAGCAGCGCGAGGCCGACGAGGTAAGCCGGCACCGCGAAGCGCATCAGCGTCTGCGGCGCGATCTGCCCCATCACCCACATCGCGCCCAGCGCGACCACCAGGTTCACCAGTTGCGCGTTGACGCGCCCCAGCGCCTCGTTGCTGGCCGAGTACAGCGCCGCCAGCCCGATCCCGACCAGTAGCGCGGTGATCGCGAGCAGTGGCCCGTCCAGGCCTTCGCCCAGGCGCGCCACGATGCGGCGCAGGGATAGGAGCGCGGCATCCATCAGTCGCTCTCCGCCTCTTCCTCGTCCTCGCCGGCTGGGGCGGCAGCACCGGGGGCCGCCGCCGGGACTTTGCCGAGCAGGTAATAGTCGAGCACGGTGCGCGCGATCGGCGCCGCTGCGCGGGCGCCAAAGCCGCCGTTCTCAACGATCACCATCAGCGCGATGCGCGGACTCTCCAGCGGGGCGAAGACGATGAACAGGGAATGGTCGCGGTGGCGTTCGTTGATTTTCTTCTCGTCGTACTTCTCGCCCTGCTTCATGCCGATTACCTGAGCGGTGCCGGTCTTGCCGCCACTGGAGTACTGCGCGTTGCCGAACGAGCGCGCGCCGGTGCCCTCGATATTGACGCCCGCCATGGCGCGCTTCACGAACTCGACGTTCTCGGGCTTGAGCGCGAGGCGCCGCTGCAGCACCGGCTCGAGGTGTCGGCGCTCGCCGGTTCGGACATCGTCGATGTGCTGCACCAGCCGAGGTCGGTACATGTCGCCGTTGGCCGCCAGCGTCGCCATGGCGAGAGCGATCTGCACCGGCGTGTAGGCGTTGTAGCCCTGGCCGATGCCGATCGAGATGGTCTCGCCCGCGTACCACTTCCTCTGCTCGGGTTTGGCGAAGCGCCGCTGCTTCCATTCCGGCGAGGGCAGCACCCCTGCGGCCTCGCCCTCCAGGTCGATGCCGCTCTTGGAGCCGAAGCCGAACTTGCCGATGTAGCCCGCGATGGCATCAATGCCCATGTCGTTCGCGAGCCGGTAGTAGAACGTATCCGAGGACACCACGATGGACTTGTACAGGTCGACGTGGCCGTGGCCGCCGGGCTTGGAATCGCGGAAGCGCCGGCCGCCGAACTCGAAGTAGCCCGGATCGCTGATGGCGCTCGTCGGCGTGCGCTTGCCCAGTTCCAGCGCGGCCATCGCCATGAACGGCTTGAAGGTCGAGCCCGGCGGATAGATCCCGGCGATGGCGCGGTTGGTGAGGGGCCGGTCCGGCGAGTTGTTCAATTCGCCCCAGCTCTGGGGATCAATGCCATCGACGAACTGGTTGGGGTCGAATCCGGGCTTGGAGACAAATGCGAGCACGCCGCCGGTGGAAGGCTCGATCGCCACCAGCGCGCCACGGCGCGCGCCGAAGGCTTCCTCGGCGATCTGCTGCAGCTTGATATCCAGCGTGAGGGTGACGTTGTTGCCGGCCTGCGCCGGCGTGCGGACCAGGGTCCGGATGCCGCGCCCGGCGGCGTCGATTTCGACCTGCTCGAAGCCGGTCGAGCCGTGCAGCTCCTGCTGGTAGCTCGCCTCCAGCCCGGTCCGGCCGATAAAGTCGGTGCCGCGGTAGTTGGCATCCACACCCAGTTCCGCGAGCTTTTCCTGATCGCGGGTGTTGATGCGTCCGATGTAGCCGACGACATGGGAGGCGAGGTCGCCTTGCGGATATTGGCGAAAGAGGCGCGCCTTGACCTCGACGCCGGGAAAGCGGAAGCGGTTGGCGGCAAAGCGCGCCACCTCCTCATCCGACAGGCGCGTACGGATCGGCAGGCTCTCGGCGTTGCGTGTCTCCGCGAGCAGCTTGCGGAACCGGGCGCGATCCTTGGGCTGGACCTCGAGGTACTCGGACAACGCCTGGATGGTTCGGTCCAGATCCGTCACCCGGGCCGGGAAGATTTCCAGCGTATAGGCGGAATAGTTGTGCGCCAGCACCACGCCGTTGCGGTCCAGGATCAGGCCGCGGTTGGGCGGCACCGGCACGATCGAGATCCGGTTGTCCTCGGCCTTCGAGGCATAGGTTTTGTGTTGCACCACCTGCAGGTAGATGAAGCGCGCTGCGAGCAGGGTGAAGGCGAGCAGCACCGCAACGCCGGCAACGCCCACGCGGAATTTGAAATGGTGCAGTTCGCGCTCGTGGTCGCGGATCTCTGCGCCTCTCAGGTTCCCGATCACAGGGGCCGCGTCGGGTCGGGTTCGGCCGGATGCCGCTGCGGTATCAGCAGCAGGGAACTCACCACCGGCCAGAGCGCGGCGCCGACGAGCGGGCCGATGGCGACGGACCAGCCCGGAAAGTCGGCGCCGGTCGCCAGGCGCACCGCCAGGCCCACCGCCTGCGCGAACATCAGGATCGCGGCCACGTGCAGCGACTGTCCCCAGAGGGAGAACCAGAGGATGCGGCGCGACAGCGTGATCGCGGAGAAGGCGAGCAGCGAGTAGGCAAGCGCGTGCTGGCCGAGCAGCACGCCGTTGCCGACGTCGGTCGCGAGGCCGAGGCACCAGGCCGCGCCCAGGCCCACCAGGCGCGGCTGCCGGACGCACCAGAAGGCCAGCGCCAGCGCGACGAAGTCCGGCACCACGGCGATGTTCCTCCAAGGCAGGAAATTAAGCAGCAGCGCCACGGCGAACGAGCCGAGGATGGTGCTGGCGCGCACCGGGAGCAAAATACGCTGTTCCGTCGGCATGTCACCGAACTGCATCGGGATCCCCTGCGCCGTCCTTGCGCCGCGGCTTGCGTTTGCCGGGTCGCTTTCCGGCTCTTGCGGCTGCGTCCTCGGGATAGGCGGACCGCTTCGCGTCCTGCGACAGCACCAGCACAAAGCCCCCGGCATCTACCCCGGCTGCGGGCTGGCAGGCGATGCGTGCGAAGGCATACGCGGCATCGCGCTCGATTTTGGACACGCTGGCCACCGGCAGCCCGGGTGGGTACGTGCCATCGATCCCCGAGGTCACCAGGCGGTCGCCGTTCTGGATCTCGGCGTTGGCGGCCATGAAGCGTAGTTCCAGCATGCCGCTCGCGCCGCCGCCGAAGGCCACCGCGCGCAGGCCGTTGCGCAGCACCTGCACCGGGATCGCCTGGTCCTTGTCGGTGACCAGGGTCACTTCGGCAACCATGGCGTGCACGCGCGTCACCTGCCCGAGCACGCCGGCTTCGTCGACCACGGGTGAGCCCAGCTTCAGGCCGTGCTGCGCGCCGCGGTCGATCACCACCTTTTTCGAGTACGGATCGCGGCCGTTGTAGAGAACCTCCGCCGGGGTGGACTCCACCGGTAGGCGCTCTGCGGCGCCGACCAGGCGACGCAGCTGCGTCGCCTCGGCGCGCGCCGCCTCCTCGCGCTGCGCAGACAGCGAAGCCTCCAGCAGCCGCGTACGCAGCGCCGTGTTCTCCTCCTTCAGCTGCGACTGGCTGCCGAAATACGCCGAGATGCGCTCGGCGAGGAGCACCGGCGCGGTCGCGACCACCTGCAGCGGGTACACCGCAAGGGCGAGCACGCTTCTCAGGCCCTCGGCATAGCGGAAGCGCGCATCCAGCACCAGCAGGGCGAAGGACAGCGAGGCGAAGAACGCGAGGCGAACGAGGGGAGCCGGGCCGCGCTTGAAAAACGGAGGCGGCGAGTGCTCCATCTCAGGCCATCACGGGGTCATGCGGGGGGTCATTCGCTGGTGAAGATCGGCCCGAAGTGCTCCATCTTCTCGAGCGCTTTGCCCGAGCCGCGCACCACGCAGGTGAGCGGATCCTCGGCGACGATCACCGGCAGGCGCTCTGCGGCGCCGACCAGGCGACGCAGCTGCGTCGCCTCGGCGCGCGCCGCCTCCTCGCGCTGCGCCGACAGCGCAGCCTCCAGCAGCCG
>SXNB01000050.1 GCA_005777205.1 Burkholderiales bacterium
AGTTCCACAACGTCGCGGGCGAAGCCTTGATCGCGAGCCAAGGTAGAAAAGGCGCTGCGCCAGCCGTGGGGTGAATGCTTGCCTTCGAGGCCGAGGGTGACACGGTAGACCTTCTCGATCGACTCACGGCCGATGTACTTGTTGCCAGTGGGGGAGGGAAATACAAATCCGCGCCCGCCGAATACTCCTTGCCACTGTCGCAGCTCGGCCGCGATGTCCGGGCACAAGGGGACGCGGTGATCGATGTCGCGGGTGGCGACCTTCATTTTCGCGCGGGGGATAATCCAGACGGGCTGCTCGTCGTCGAGATGGAACTCGCGCCATTCGGCATTCACGACGTTGCCGATGCGCGCGGCCGTGAAGGCGCACAGGCGATGCGCCATGCGCACGGAAGGCGAGAGCCGGGCCATTTCCGCCCGCCGCAGCACGTCTCCAAGCGAGGCCCAGTCCAGCAGCGCGGGCATGCGCCCGTTCTCTTTCTTGCGCGGCAGGATTTCGCGCGCCGGGCCGGCCGGATTGTCGCGGCAAAGGCCCTTGGCCTGGGCATAGCGAAAGACGCCGTTCAGATGCTGAAGGATACGCATGGCTGTTTCCAGCACGTCGCGCTTGTGAATGTCCTCGACGGCCTTGGCAACGATGGCCGGGGTAATACTGGCGACGGGAAGGTTGCCTAGGGCCGGGTAGATGTCTCGCTCCAGGGCGCGTTGCGATTTGGAGTAGTGCACGGCGCTCCATTCCCGCTGCTTCATTGCGAGCCATTCCTGGGCGACCGCCTTGAAGGTGTTATCCGATCCAGCCGCCGTGGCTGCCCGGCTTACCCGCCGCTCCGTCACCGGGTCCTTGTTTTCCAGCAGGAGGGCCTTGACCTCCGCCAGCTCAACCCGTGCTGCCGCCAGGCTGATGAGAGGGTAGGGGCCGACCGAGTAGATTTTCTCCTTGCCCTCGATGCGGTATTTCACGCGCCAGGTGACGCCACCGGCCGGGGTGATGAACAGGTGTAGCCCGCCGCCGTCAGCGAGCTTCTTGCCACACACCCCTTTCCCTACGAAGGCTTTGACGGCCTTGTCAGTGAGCTTTCCTCTGATACCCCCAGATGCAGCTATTCGTTCGGTTTGATCTTCCATAATACCCCCGTCAATACCCCCATCATACGCGGAAGTCTTGGGACGGTGCAAGACCCCGCTAGACGGTCAATAGACTGAGGAGAAAAGAAAACGCCGTCACTTGGACGGCGTTGAACCCTATTGGGGGTATTTATGGTGGAGGTGGCGGGAGTCGAACCCGCGTCCGCAAGCCATCCACAGTCAGGACTACATGCTTAGCCTGGTTCTTTGAGCTTCGCCTCGGACCCGCCAACCGGCAGGCTGGCCCTCAGCTAGCCGCTTCGACGGATCTCCGGGGCGAAGCGGCCACACCCCGGAGAGGGGCTGATGAAAATGACGCTGCACCTCTTTTAGGAGGCCTGACCCATCAGCAGATCAGTGCAGCGTCTCGCCGGTATTAGGCGGCGAGAGCGAAACGCTCGTCGTTGGCGTTTGTAGTGTTTGCAGATGGATTTACGAGGTAACTGCGCCTCGGCATGCCCTGTGCTGCTTCAACACCTGCGTCGAAACCAGGTCACCCCCGAATTCGATGCTTCAACTGCATTATCGCACATGGGGTTTCAGAGCCGAGAAATCAAGTCCACCGGCCGCTGGAGCATAGCGTCCGCGTTCCAACTCTCCAGCCGCTCGCCGTAGCCCCAGGCCACCGCCGCAGAGCGCATGCCGGCAGCGCGCGCGGCCTGGATGTCGCGCAAATCGTCGCCCAGGTAAATGCAGTCGGCGGGCGCAATGTTGAGTTCACCGGCTGCGTGCAGCAGCGAGGCCGGATGGGGCTTCAGGTGCGGCGTGGTGTCGCCGCAAACCACGCAGGCGGCGCGCGAATCGAGACCGAGTTCCTTCACCACCAGGCGCATCAAGCTGGTGGACTTGTTGGTGACGATGCCCCAGAGCAGGCCGCGCGCCTCGATCTCGGACAGGAGTTCAGGCATCCCGGGAAACAGGCGGGTGTCGATGCAGATGTTCTCTGCGTAGTACTTCAGGAACGCTTCGCGCAGCGGCTTGTACTCCTCGTGCTCGGG
This sequence comes from Burkholderiales bacterium, assembly GCA_005777205.1. GTDB lineage: Bacteria > Pseudomonadota > Gammaproteobacteria > Burkholderiales > SG8-39 > RBG-16-66-20. Next base: position 2,123 of record SXNB01000050.1, read on the forward strand.
CAGGATGCCCATGCCCGCCTGAAGCAGACCGCGCGCGCCGGACGAGGCGTGGCCGCGCAGCTGCTCCAGCGGCACCTCTTCCAGGCCACGCTCCGCCCTGATGCGGTTGAGCGCGCGCGACAGGTCCGCCGCGGTGTCGGCGAGGGTGCCGTCGAAATCGAACAGGACGGCGCTAGCCATCCTTGCCGCAGCAGACGAGGTAGTTCACGTCGCAGTCCTTTCCCAGGCGGTAGGCCTTGGTCAGGGGGTTGTAGGTCATGCCCTTCATCTCGATCGTGCGCAGCCCGGCGTCGTGGCACCAGCGCGCCAATTCCGAGGGCTTCACGAAGCGCTCGTAGTCGTGGGTGCCTTGTGGCAGCAGCTTGAGCACGTACTCGGCGCCGATCACCGCGAAAAGGTAGGCCTTGGGATTGCGGTTGATGGTGGAGAACACCACCCGCCCGCCTGGCTTCACCAGCTTCGCGCAGGCCGCGACCGTGCTGGCCGGATCGGGCACGTGTTCCAGCAGCTCCATGCAGGTAACGACGTCGTACCGTTCGCCGCGCTCTACTGCGAGGTCCTCGGCCGAACGAAGCAGGTACTCCACCTCGAGCCCGCTCTCCAGCAGATGCAGTTGCGCGACCTTGAGCGGCTTCTCCGCCAGGTCGATGCCGGTGACGCGCACGCCCAGCCGGGCCATGGCCTCGGCCAGGATGCCGCCACCGCAACCGACGTCGGCGACCGCCTTGCCGCGCAGCGGGCAGAGCTGGTCGATCCAGCTCAGGCGCAGCGGATTGATTTCGTGCAGCGGCCGGAACTCGCCCTGCGGGTCCCACCAGCGGTGCGCGAGCGCGCTGAACTTGGCGAGCTCGGTCGGGTCGGCGTTGGTTTGCATGGTTGGCGTTGTCGAACGGGCCCCGACAAACAAAAAGCCCCGCCGGAGCGGGGCTTTTTGGAGGTCGGGGTGTGCTTAGTTGCTGCGCGTCCCGATGATCTCGATTTCGACCCGGCGGTTCTTCTGGCTACCGTCCTTGGTCTTGTTGCTGGCGACAGGCTGCTTCTCGCCCTTGCCCTCGGTGTAGATCCGGTTCGGCTCCACGCCCTTGGACACCAGGTAGGCCTTGACCGATTCGGCGCGGCGCACCGACAGCTTCTGGTTGTAGGCGTCCGAACCGACCGAGTCGGTGTGGCCGATCGCGATCACCACTTCCAGGTTAATGCCCTTCACCTTGGCAGCGAGGTCATCGAGCTTCGACTTGCCGTCGGCTTTCAGCGCCGCCTTGTCGAAGTCGAACAACACGTCGGCGGCGAGCGTCACCTTGGCGGCGACGGGCTTGGGCTTGGGCTGGGGCTGGGGCTTGGCCGCAGGCTTCACCGGCGGGGGCGGCGGCACAGGCTTGGCGGCAGGCTCCACGGCCGGCTTCGCGGCCGGCTTCGGAACCAAGTCGGGATCGCACTCGGCAGTCGCCATCGCGGGCGTCCAGGTGCCGGCGCGCCAGCACTGGCCGACGGAGTTCTTCCATACGGAGTTCGCGGAAGTCCAATAGCCCTGCGCCGTGGCGTTGAAGGACGCACCGGAGAGCATCACTCCGGCAGAGGCCAGCAGCGAGGTCCAAAGTTTATTGTTCATGCGTTTCCCTTTCGGCTTCTCTGGAATGAAGTGAAAAAGTTCGATTTCTTTTGTTTATTCAAGACTATGGGCATTCCCTCAATATATTCTGCCATAACTTGGAGACGGTGTCCAAGCCCAACAGGGCCTCATTTTGCAGGTTTCCCTCCCTCAGCAGGCAACGCCCCGCCACCCACGCGTGGCTCACGTGTTGCCGTCCCGCCACATAAACGAGTTGGGAGACCGGGTCGAAGCACGGCTCCAGCTCTGGCGCGCCCTGCAGGACAACGGCGGCAAGGTCCGCCTCCTTGCCCGGCACGATGGAGCCGATCCGCGCCTCCAGGCCCAGCGCCGCGGCGCCGCCGAGGGTTGAAGCCTTGAGCGCGGCGCGCGCCGGCAGCGCCTCGGCGTCCTTCGCCACGGCCTTGGTCAGGAGGGCGGCGAGGCGCATTTCTTCCATCATGTCGAGGCGGTTGTTGCTCGCCGCGCCGTCCGTGCCCAGTGCAAGGCCCACGCCGGCCCGCGCCAGCTTTGCCACCGGGGCGAAGCCGCTGGCGAGCTTGAGGTTCGAACTCGGGCAATGCGCCACCTTGGCGCCATGGCGCGCCAGCAGCGCGATTTCCTCATCGTCCAGGTGGACCGCGTGCACCGCGATCAGGCCCGGTCCGGCTAGGCCCAGGCGCCGCAGCCGCTCCAGCGGCCGCACGCCGTGCTGCGCCACGGACTGGGCGATCTCGCCCTCGGTCTCGTGCAGGTGGACATGTACCGGAACCTCGATTTCGCCCGCGAAGGTCGCGATTTTGCGGAACGTCGCGTCGGACACCGTGTAGGGGGCATGCGGTGCGAGGCAGAACGACAGCAGGGGATCCTCGCGCCAGCGATCACGCAGCGCGAGGCCCTTGGCGAGGTAGTCGTCCGGGTCGGAAGCGTAGGCGGAGGGGAACTCGATCACGATCATGCCCAGCGCGGCGCGCATGCCGGCCAGTTGCGCGGCCTCGCGCGCGGCCTCGGGGAAGAAGTACATGTCGTTGAAGCAGGTGATCCCGCCGCGCAGCATCTCGGCGCAGGCGAGCAGGGTGCCGTCTTTCACGAACTGCGGCGAGACGTGCTTCGCCTCTGCCGGCCAGATGTGTTCCTGCAGCCAGCGCATCAGCGGCAGGTCGTCGCCCATGCCGCGCATGAGCGACATCGCGGCGTGGGTGTGTGCGTTTACCAGCCCGGGAATCAGGACGTGGTCGGGCAGGTCTTCGCGGGCGTAGTCCGCGAAGCGCGCTTCGGCTTCGGCGCGCGGCAGCACGGCCTCGATGCGGCCGTCGCGCACCGCCACCGCATGGTCTGCGAGCACGGCGCCGTCGGGCTCCACCGGAACCACCCAGCGCGCGCTGATGAGGAGTTTCTGGGTCATGCCGCCGAAATGCAACGGATTATAGAGCACGGACCGCCGGCGGAGGCTCCGGAGCGGGAGGGAAAAGCGGTGCCTGCATGTTAAAATTCAGGCTCGAAAAACGGAGCATCCGCCAGCCTGTTCCGCGATCCCGTCACCGGACCCTTTCACAGCTGCAACGGCCGCCGCCCGCCACCCTAGAAAAAGAGCCGCAATGGAAGCCTTCGCCAAGGAAACGATCCCGGTCAGCCTCGAAGAGGAGATGCGCCGGTCGTACCTCGACTACGCCATGAGCGTCATCGTCGGG
>SXNB01000051.1 GCA_005777205.1 Burkholderiales bacterium
GCACAGCAGCGGCCAGACGATGGCGGCGTGGTCGCCCGCCGCGACGCCCAGGCGGGTGTGGCCGTCAATGATGCGCGCGTTCTTCGCCGCAATGGATACGTCCGCGAGCAACCCGGCCACGAGGCCCGCGCCCACCGCCGGGCCGTTCATCGCCGACACCACCATCTTCGAGCAGTTGATGACGTTGTAGACGATGTCGCGCGCCTCGCGCCAGGTCCGCGCGCGCACCTCGAAGTCCTGCATGATCTGCTCGATCATGGCGAAGTCGCCGCCGCCGGAAAAGCCCTTCGCGGAGCCCTTCAGGATCGCCACGCGCGTCTCCGGGTCGCGGTCCACGTCCAGCCAGACCTCAGCCAGCTCCCAGTGCATGCGCGAGTTCGCCGTCGGCAGCTTCGCCGGGTCGGTGCCCATGGCGATTTCGAGGATGCCCGGCTCCAGGCGCCGGATTTTCAGTTCACGGTACTTGGTGTAGTCCATCCCTCTCATTCTACAATCCGGTCATGCAAACCTCCGAAGTGACTTATCAGGACGTGGCCGCCGCGCACGAGCGCATCAAGGCGCACGCGCGCCGCACGCCGGTGATGGATTCGGCCACGGTGAACGCGCTCACCGGCGCGACGGTGTACTTCAAGTGCGAGAACTTCCAGCGGATGGGCGCGTTCAAGTTCCGCGGCGCCTACAACGCGCTGTCGCAGCTCTCGCCGCAGGCGCGGGAGCGGGGCGTGGTGGCGTTCTCCTCAGGCAACCACGCCCAGGCGGTGGCACTCGCCGGACGGATGCTCGGCATCCCGCGCGTTATCGTCATGCCGCAGGACGCGCCGCGCGTGAAGCTGGAGGCCACGCGCGGCTACGGCGCGCAGGTGGTGACTTATGGCCCCGGCGAATCGCGCGAGGCGATCGCCAAGCGCATCGCCGAGGAAAAGGGCATGACGCTCATCCCGCCTTTCAATCACCCGCACATCGTCGCCGGGCAAGGCACGGCGGCGAAGGAACTGCTCGAGGAAACCGGCCCGCTCGACATGCTGCTTGTGCCCTGCGGCGGCGGCGGATTGCTCACCGGCTGCGCGGTCGCGGCGAAGCACCTGTCGCCCGGGATCCAGGTCATCGGTGTCGAGCCAGAAGCCGGCGACGACGCCACGCGCTCGTTCAAGTCGAAGACCCTGCAGTCCGTGAAGGCGCCGCCGACCATCGCCGATGGCGCGCGCACCGAATCCATGGGCGATGTCACTTTTCCGCTGATGCTGCGCCACGTGGACGACATGTTGACGGTGTCGGACGCGGAGCTGCAGAAGACCTTGTTCTTCCTGTGGGAACGGATGAAGTTCATCTGCGAACCCACCGGCGTGCTGGGGGCTGCGGCGCTGCTGGAGAAGAAGATCGACGCCCGCGGCCAGCGCATCGGCGTGGTGATCTCGGGCGGCAACGTAGATCTGGACTGGGCGGCCTCCGCCCGCCTCAACTGCCGCTGAAAAACGCGTAGCGCGGCATCCGGGCCGCCCGGGCGGCCGAAGGCTCGGCCGGCGACGAACACCACCAGTCTGCGGTCGCGCAGGCAACCCTGGTAAGGGTACGCATGACAGTGCCGTAGGGCACGAACCAGCCGGTAGCCGAGACCAGCACGCCAATCGCCGAGAGCGCGATGGCAGCGACGAGGATCTGGTCCATGTTGGGCGCAACCGAGCGCGTGTCCAGGAACACGCGGCCGAACTGGGCTCCGAACTACAGCGTCGCGCACAACGCGGTGCCGAGAGCATGGTTGGCCCACCAGACGCTTCCTGGCCAAAGGTACTGGAATGCGAGGCCGTCGAACGTCCCTAGGCCAATGCCGAACGCCGCCACATACAGCACGCACCCCAGGTAGACACGATCGCGCAGGGCAGCGAACAGCATCAGGTTCTACAGGAACAGAGCGATGACCAGCCCGTAGAACAGACCGTAACCGAGTTGGGCATCGCGGTCGGCGGTAACCAGCGCGTCGGCCATTCCGGCCATCGGGATCCGGAACACGTGGTTCCGGTGCTTCACCTCGCGCGCGTGCTAGGAGGCCTGGTCGCCGGCGCGCTGCACGCGGTAACGCACCTCGCCGGCCTCGACACAGGGCACGTGCAATTCGATGTTATCGAGGCTAGGGAAACGGATCTCGAGCGCGCCCGGAAGCGGCACTTGAGACCGCCATGAGCGTTGCGGACACTAGCGCGCAGAGCATTATGCTTAAATCGTAGGGCGCCTTTGCTATCATCCGCGCCCCCTTCGGAGGAATTCGTATGCGAGCAGTGGAGATCTCCGCCCCCGGCGGTCCCGATGTGCTGGTCCCGGCCGAGCGCCCGGTCCCGGTGCCCAAACCCCACGAGATCCTGGGGAAGGTCGCCGCCGCCGGCGTCAACCGCCCGGCCGGACTGCAGCGCCTGGGCAAGTACAAGGTGCCGGCGGACGCCTCCGACCTGCCAGGCCTGGAGATCGCCGGCGAGGTCTCGGCCTGCGGCGCTTCGGTGACGATGTGGAAGCCTGGGGACCGGGTCTGCGCGCTGGTGCACGGTGGCGGCTACGCCGAGTACTGCGTCACCCCGGAAGTGCAGGCGCTGCCGGTCCCTAAGGGCCTGACCATGATCGAGGCCGCGGCGCTGCCGGAGACCTTCTTTACCGTCTGGTCCAATGTGTACGATCGTGCACATTTGGCCCCGGGCGAGACGTTGCTGGTGCAGGGTGGCAGCTCGGGGATCGGCACCACCGCGATCCAGATGGCTGCGGCCATGGGTAACCGCGTCTTCGCCACCGCCGGCTCGGACGAGAAATGTGCCGCCTGCGTAAAGCTGGGTGCGGAGAAGGCGATCAACTACCGCACCCAGGACTTCGTTGCCGAGGTGAAGGCTGCCACCGGCGGCAAGGGCGTGGATGTCATCCTGGACATGGTGGGCGGAGACTACGTGCCACGTGAACTCCAGTGTCTCGCCGACGAAGGACGCCTCGCGTTCATCGCGGTGCTGGGTGGCTGGAAGACGGAACTGGACATCAGCGCGGTGATGGGCAAGCGCCTGACCTTGACCGGCTCCACGCTCCGCCCCCGCGCCGTGGCGTTCAAGGGCGCGATCGCGAAGAACCTGCTCGAGAAGATCTGGCCCCTGATCGAAGCCGGGAAAATAAAGCCGGTGATCTACAGGACCTTCCCGCTGGCCGAGGCGCGCGAAGCGCACCGGCTGATGGAGACCTCGCAGCACATCGGCAAGATCGTCCTCAGCGTATAGCCCCCGGCGCGCGGCGCCCGGCCTCCTGCAAGGAGAGCTGTTCCTGAGCGGCCTGCGCCCCGCCAGGACGTGATCCTGCAGCCCGGCGGCTGCTACCGCGTCGAGTCGACGAGGCTGACCGTGGTGCAAGCCTTCGCCGACAGCGCGGTGGTGCTGAACTGAAAACTGCGAACGGGCGGGGCAGCATTCTCCTCCTCCAGCGGCCCCGTCCGATCGCAGGTTGTTCCTCTTAGTAGAATAGGGGCTCCCGCTTCCCCTATCCGGATTCCCCATGTTCCAGGACGGCCTGCTCAAGGGCAAACGCATCCTCATTACCGGCGGCGGCACTGGCCTGGGCAGAGAAATCGCGATGCAGTACCTGAAACTGGGCGCCGAAGTCTGGCTCGCCGGCCGCCGCGGCGCGGTGCTCGATGCCACCGCGCGGGAACTGAGGGCCGCGCATGGCGGCAAGGTGGGCACCCATGCGGTGGACATCCGCGATTCGCAAGCGGTCGACGCCATGGTTCAGAAGATCTGGGATGAAGCAGGCCCGCTGACGGGCCTGGTCAACAATGCGGCGGGCAATTTCATCAGCCCGACCAAGGACCTGACGCCGAACGGCTTCAACGCCATTGCCAACATCGTGTTCCACGGCTCGTTCTACGTCACTCACGCCGTGGGCAAGCGCTGGATCGCGGGCGGGCACAAAGGCACGGTGATCTCGATCCTGGTGACCTGGGTGCACACCGGCTCGCCGTACGTCGTGCCTTCGGCGATGTCCAAAGCCGGCCTGCACATCATGACCAAGTCCCTCGCCGTCGAGTGGGGCCACCACGGGATACGGTTGAACGCCATCGCCCCCGGGCCCTTCCCCACCGAAGGCGCCTCCAAACGCCTGCGGCCCGACGGCAGATTCGAGGACGCCAACGAGTCGAACCCGATGCGCCGCGTGGGGGAGATGCCCGAGTTACAGAACCTCGCCACCTTCCTGATGGCGGACGGCTGCGAATGGCTCACCGGCGAGACCATCGCCCTCGACGGCGCCGGCTACCTCGCCAATGGCGCCGCGTTCACCGAACTGGACGGTCTCAGCGACGCCGACTGGGATCGCATGCGCGCCAAGATCAAGGCGCAAAACGAAAAAGACCGCGTCGGACGCACCGCGTGACGACCCCGGCGCCAAAGAAAATGGAGCCGCGCCCGGCGGCGACGATCCTGCTGCTGCGCGACGACCAGCACGGGCCGGAAGTGTTCATGCTTCAACGCACCAAGGGTGCCGCCTTCCTGCCCGGCGCCTATGTGTTCCCGGGCGGCGCGCTGGATCCGAGCGACGGCGACGAGCGCGCCGCGCGCCGCGTGCGTGGCCTCAGCGACGCCGAGGCGAGCGCGAAGCTGGGCCTCGCCTCGGGCGGCCTCGCCTACTGGATCGCCGCCGCGCGCGAGTGCTTCGAGGAAGCCGGCATCCTGCTCGCGGTGGACGCGGCCGGCGCGCCCGTCGCCCCGGCGCGGGTGGCGGCGCTGGAGCACCTGCGCGAACCGATGAACGCCGGCACGGCGAAGTTCGCGGACCTGCTGGAGGCCGAGGACCTGTACATCCCGGCGCAGGAGATCGTCTACTTCAGCCACTGGATCACCGCGGCCGGGCGGCCGCGGCGCTTCAACACCCGGTTCTTCGTCGCCCGCGCGCCGCGGGACCAGGCCGGCGCGCACGACGACAGCGAGACTGTGCACAGCTTCTGGATCAGCCCGCGCGAGGCGCTCGCGCGCCAGGAGCGCGGCGAAATCGAAATCATCTTCCCGACGCGCGTGTCGCTGTCGGACCTGGCGCGCGTCACCACCTCGGCGGCGGCGGTAGACCACGCCCGCAGCCTGGGCGACATCCAGGTGGAAGCCGCGGTCTGGGCGCTGGACCACGAAGGATCGGCGCGCATGTTCCGTCGCGCCGATCCGCCCTACCACGAGATCCACTGGAGCGACCCGGAGGAATCCGGTAAAACATGCTTTGTCATCCAGCCCGGCGTGCCCAAGCGACTGGATGCCCGGGTCACGCGCCTGACCGCGCCCAATTCCGGCGTCATGACCGGCCCCGGCACCAACTGCTACCTCGTGGGCGACGGCGAGGCGCTGGCGGTGATCGACCCGGGCCCGCCCATCGACGAGCACGTGAAGCGCATCGCAGAACTGGGCGCAGGGCGCATCCGCTGGATTCTCGTGACGCACACGCACGTCGACCATTCGCCAGCAGCCGCACTGCTCAAGACAGTCACCGGCGCGCAGGTGCTCGGCCGCCCGCGCCCGGCGCACGGTAACCAGGACGCGAGCTTTGCGCCCGACCGCGTGCTCGAGCATGGCGAGCGCCTGGCGATCCCCGGCGCGACACTGCGCGCCATCCACACCCCCGGCCATGCCTCCAACCACCTGTGCTACCTGCTGGAGGAGACGAGGATGCTCTTCACCGGCGACCAGGTGATGCAGGGTTCCACGGTGGTGATCAATCCGCCCGATGGCAACATGCTCGCCTACCTGGCGGCGCTGGAAGCGCTGCTCCACGAAGGCGCCGTCATCCTTGCCCCCGGGCACGGCTACCTGGTCGGCGCGCCGGAGAAGGAGATCCGGCGCCTGATCGCACACCGCCTCGCGCGCGAGGCGAAAATTACCGCGTCGCTCGCTCGCCTGGGTGGCGCGACTCTGGAGGAACTGGTGCCCGCGGTGTACGACGACGTCCACCCCCGCATCCACCCGGTGGCGGCGCGTTCGCTGACCGCGCACCTCGAGAAGCTCACAGCCGAGGGCACGGTGCACGCCGCGGCAGGACGCTATGCGCTGGTAAAATCCCCCCCTGCTCGCTAAGATGCACCGAGGTCCACGCATTGCGAGGAGAGCGCCTTGAGCGACGGCAAGACGATGACGCTGGTTACCAACCTCGACCGCCCCGCGATCGAGGGCAAGCTGGGCCAGCTGCACGCCGCGGCCAAGGGCAAGGGCCTCGCGGGACCCGGCGCAGCTCCTCTGCGGCTTCAAGGGCATGCCCAAGTCGGCCATCGAGCAGCGCGTGCATAACGCGCAGAAATGGCTCGTCGGCAAGACCAAGCACGGCGATATCGCCGCGCTGCTCGACCTGGTGGAAATGAACCTGAAGAACCTCAAGTAGCCTCATCTGGCTTCCAGTCGCATCACGTAACGCCCTGTCGCAGGACTACGACCTCTTCACTATCGGTGGCGGCTCTGGCGGGGTTCGCGCCAGCCGCGTTTGCGCGTCCTATGGTGCCCGCGTCGGCATTGCCGAGTCCGGACAGCTCGGCGGCACCTGCGTAAATGTCGGCTGCATCCCCAAAAAGCTGTTCTCCTACGCTGCCCATTTCCACGAGGAAGTGAGGGACGCGGCCGATTTCGGCTGGACCACGCAGGCGCCCGAGTTCGACTGGGCGACGCTGCTCGCAAACAAAGACCGCGAGATCGCGCGCCTGAATGGCGTCTACGAGCGCATCCTCGTCAACCACAAGGTGGACATCCACCGTGGACGGGCCACCGTGGTAGATCCGCACACGGTGGAAGTGAACGGCAAGCGCTTCAGCGCGAAGCACATCCTCGTCTGCACTGGCTCCTGGCCGGAAAAGCCCGCCATCCCCGGCGCGGAGCTGGGCATCACCTCCAACGAGGACTTCAACCTGGCAGAGCTGCC
>SXNB01000052.1 GCA_005777205.1 Burkholderiales bacterium
CCCTGGAACAGGCCGAATAGCGCCGAGACCACGTAGAGAGAGGCCAGCGAGTCGAACGGCAGGAACAGGACGAGCGCCACGCCCTGGAGCGCCGACCCCAGCAGCAGCGTCTTCAGGCCGCCGATGCGGTCGCAGATCCAGCCTGAGGCGAGGCGGCTGACGATGCCGAAGCCCAGCATCACCGATAGCATTTCCGCGCCGCGCGCCGCGGCGAAGCCGAGGTCGCCGCAGTAGGCCACGATGTGTACCTGGGGCATGGACATGGCGACGCAGCAGCTGACGCCGGCCATGCACAACAGTGTCAAAAGCGTCGCCTGTCGCAGGCCCAATTGTTTCGCTTCCGGGACAAAGTGCGTCCCGGAAGCGATCTGGGAAAGGCCAACGGCCGGAGGGCGGCGACGGAGGACGAAGGCGAGGGGGATGGCGGTGGCCAGGCAGAAGTAGCCCAAACCGGTGAAGGTGGCGCGCCAGCCGATGCTGTCGAAGTAGCCCTGCAGGATCGGCGGCCAGATGGCGCCGGCCATGTAGTTGCCGCTGGCGCAGATGGCCACCGCCATGCCGCGCCGTTTCGTGAACCAAAGCGAAGTATCGGCCACCAGCGGTGCGAAGCTGGCCGAGGTTCCCATCAGGCCGATGACCAGGCCCTGGATCAGGGCGAATTGCAGAAGGGTCTGCGAGGCGCCGGCGGCGATAAACCCGACGCCCAGGCAGACTGCGCCGATCAGCACCGGGACCATAACGCCGAAGCGGTCGGCGAGCTTGCCCATCAGGATGCCGCCCAGGCCGAATCCGATCATGGTCAGGGCGTAGGGCAGCGAGGCATCCGACCGCGCGACGTTGAACTCAGCCTGTATCGGCGGCAGCGCTACCGCCACTGCGTACATGCCGGAACCGCCGATGGTCATCAGCGCCAGCGAGGCTGCGAGGCGCACCCAGGCGTAGGTGGATTCCTGCTGGTCGGCGCGGGTTGTCATGGCCCGATTCTAGCGGTCAGTTAGAATCCGCCCGTCCCGATGCGCATCCTTGTTTCGAACGACGACGGTTACTTCGCCCCGGGCATCATGTTGCTCGCCGAGCGTCTGGGTGCCATCGCCGAAGTCACCGTGGTCGCGCCAGAGCGCGACCGTTCGGGCGCTTCGAACTCCCTCACGCTCGACCGGCCGCTCACCGTGCGCAAGGCGGCAAGCGGCTTCTGGTACGTCAACGGCACGCCCACCGACTGCGTGCACCTGGCGGTCACCGGCCTGCTGGATGAACTGCCCGATTGCGTGGTCTCGGGCATCAACCACGGCGCCAACATGGGCGACGACACCATCTACTCCGGCACAGTCGCGGCCGCCACCGAGGGCTATCTGCTGGGCATCCCGTCGCTCGCGGTGTCGCTAGCGGGCAAGTCAGGCAGGCACTTCGAGACCGCGGCCATGGTGGCGGTGCGCCTGGTGGAGCGCTTGGCGCGCGCGCCGGTGGCGCAGCCGGTGCTGCTCAACATCAACGTGCCCGATGTCGCCGAAGACCAGCTGCAGGGTGAAGAGATCACCCGTCTGGGCCGGCGCCACAAGGCGGAGCCGGTGATCAAGCTGGACACCCCGCGCGGCGACACCGCGTTCTGGATCGGGCCTGCGGGCGATGCCCAAGATGCCGGGCCTGGCACCGATTTCCACGCCGTCGCTGCAGGCCGGGTTTCGGTGACGCCGCTGCAGGTGGACCTGACCCACCACCGACAGCTTGACCTGATCCGCGGCTGGATGGGTCGATGAACAAGCCCGGCAGCACGCGCAACCTCGCCGGGTTTGGCATGACCTCGCAGCGCACCCGCGCACGTATGGTCGAGCGCCTGCGAGAGGAAGGCATCGCGGACCCGCGTGTGCTCACGGCGATGGGGGCGGTGCCGCGGCACGTGTTCGTCGAGGAAGCGCTGGCGCACCGAGCCTATGAGGACAATGCGCTGCCGATCGGATTTGGCCAGACCATCTCGCAGCCCTACAGCGTGGCGCGCATGAGTCAGGAGTTGATGCCGGGCCGGGACCGTGGCCGGGTGCTCGAGGTGGGCACCGGCTGCGGTTATCAGGCAGCGGTGCTGGCGCGGCTGTCCGCGGAGGTCTATTCCATCGAGCGCATCCGCGAGTTGCTCGAGCGTGCGCGGTCGAACCTGCGCGAACTGCGCCTGTCAAACCTACGTCTCGCTTACGGGGATGGCAATGAAGGCTTGGAGAAGGCCGCGCCGTTCGATTCCATCGTGGTGGCCGCGGCCGCGCCGGCGGTGCCGCAGGCATTGCTGCGCCAGTTGGCTCCCGGTGGCAGAATGATCCTCCCGATCAGGCAGGCCGGCGACTCGCAGCGGCTGGCGCTGATCGAGCGGGAAGGGCGCGGCTTCGTCGAGACGCCGCTCGACTTGGTTCGCTTCGTGCCGCTGGAGGCCGGAAAGCGATGAATCTGCCACACAGGTTGGTCACCGCAGTGCTCGCCACCACCTTGGCTGTGGCTGGTTGCGCATCGCGCGCGCCCGCGCCAGTCCAGGACCGTCGCCCCACGCCCACCACGGCGGCAAAGTTGCCCGTCGCGCAGGCCGCAAAACCTGCGGCTGCGGCCCCTGCCCCGGCCGGCAGCTACGTGGTCCGGCGAGGTGACACGCTCAACAGCATCGCGCTGGAGCACGGCGTGGATTTTCGCGACGTGGCGAGATGGAACAACCTCGATGATCCGGCGAAGATCCGCGTCGGTCAGTCGCTGCAAGTGAGCGCGCCGGAGCGGGCGCAGGCGCAGGCGGGCACGCAGGTCGGCGCCGTGCGGGCGCCCGGCGCGCCCGAGTCGAGGCCGCTCGAGTCGCGGCCGCTCGGCCAGGTCCCGGCGCCCAAGCCGGAATCGCCGAAGCCTGCGCCCGAGCGCATTGCCGACGGCATCGTCTTCATCTGGCCTGCGAAAGGAACGGTACTAGCGGGCTTCTCCGAGCCGCGCGTGAAAGGCATCGACATTGGTGGCCGCATCGGCGACCCGGTGGTCGCGGCTGCCCCTGGAAAGGTGATCTATGTCGGCGCCGGCATCCCGGGCCTGGGCAAGTTCGTCGTCATCAAGCACAACGACGAGCTCTCGACGGTCTACGCGCACGCGAAGGAAGTGCTCGTGAAGATGGACCAGGCGGTGATCCGCGGCCAGCGCATCGCAGAACTGGGCGACAGCGACGCTGACCGACCGAAGCTGCATTTCCAGGTGCGCCGGCTGGGCAAGCCGCTCGATCCGATGGGCTACCTGCCGCCGGGCTAGCGCGAGGCAGGACGGCGCTAGCGCCGTAGCTTCAACTCCTGCGCCAGGTCGTAGACCGCCGCGGCGTAGAAGCTGGAGCGGTTGTACCGGGTGAGAACGTAAAAGTTGCGCATGCCGAGCCGGTACTCGGTGGGCGCCTCCGGCGTCGGCAGGTCGATCAGCGCGACGGTGGTTTCCGTCGGCAGGCTGCTGCTCGTCTCGACGCCATGCTGGCCCAGCGAGGCGAGGGTGAACTTCGGGTCGATGCCCGCCTCCAGCATTGGACGGTGCGCCTCGCCCGCGACGTGGGCCAGCAGCTGCACCGGCTCGCCGCGCCGCCAGCCGTGCTCCTTGAGGAAATTGGCCACGCTGCCCACCGCGTCGGCGGGGCTAGCGCGCAAGTCGACGATTCCGTCGCCGTCGAAATCCACCGCGAAGCGCCGGTAGCTGCCCGGCATGAACTGCGGGATGCCGATTGCGCCGGCGTACGAACCCTTGACGCTGAACACGTCCAGGCCGGCGTCGCGGGTGAACAGGAGGTACTGCTCCAGTTCGGAGCGGAAGTAGGTGGCGCGCGGCGGGTAGAGGAACGCCAGCGTGGCGAGTGCGTCGATGACCCGGAAACTGCCCGCATTGCGGCCGTACAGGGTCTCGACGCCGATGATGGAGACGATGATCTCCTCCGGCACGCCGTGCGCCTCGGCGGCGCGCGAGAGCGCCGCTTCGTGCCGGCGCCAGAAATCGAGTCCCTCGCCGATGCGCGCCTCGTTGACGAAGCGTCCTCGGTACGCGCGCCAGGAACGCGCGCGCGGGTCCTTCGGCGGCGTGATCGCCTTGAGCACCGATTCCATGCGTCGCGTGCGCGCGAACAGGAACTGCAGCTCGCTCTCGACGAAGGCATGGCGCTGGGCCATGTCGCGGATGAAGGCGCGCACGTCCGCGCGCTGCGTGAAGGCGTCCTTCGCCAGCGCAGGCACGGACGCGGCGCAGGCCAGCAGCAGGGCGAACGCGATGGCCTTCATGTCGGGCGGAACTCGCTTACGCGCCGGCGCAGTTCCGCGACTTTTTCCGCCCAGGCATCGCGGCCGTAGCGCAGGGCAATGTAGAGCAGGGAGATGCGCTGGATGGCAAGGGTGCCGCCGAACAGCAGCCCGAGCCGTGTGGGCACGATGTACACGCGCCGGTGCCCGAGGACCACTACTCCGCGCTCCGGTGGCGCGTAGCCGTAGAACCAGCTGCGCAGCGCGCTACGCTCAGCTCGTGGGGCCATCGTAGCTCCAGCGCCGCTTCCAGTGCGCGTGCACCAGGGTCGGGTACTCGGCGCGCCCGAGGCTGCCGTTGTAGCGCCCAAGGGCGCGGAAGTAGTCCCCGTTCTCAATGTCGAGGTAGTGGCGCAGGATCAGGCAGCCGTAGCGCAGGTTGGAGCGCAGGCCAAACAGGTTGTGGTCGGGCTGGCCGATCTCCTTCACCCAGAACGGCATCACCTGCATGTAGCCGCGCGCGCCGGCACTGGAGACCGCGTACTTGCGGAACCCGGACTCGACCTCGATCAGGCCGAGGACCAGCTGCGGGTCGAGCCGCGCGCGCAAGGCCTCGTGGTGCACGGTCTTTAGGAACTCGAAGCGCTGCTTGCGGTCCGGCATGCGCTGCTGCAGGCGCTTGGACATCTCGTAGACCCACTTCTGGGCATTCCCCGGGTCGGTGAAATTGAGGAACGGCACGGCGCGGTCGGCCAGCTGGGCCTGCATCGAGGCGCGCGTGCTCTCGCTCAGCTTCACGTAGACCTGGTTGCCGCCGAGCACGTGCAGCGGCGCAAGCAGGAAGAGCAGGGAGAGCAGGCGGCGCATCACGCGCCCAGCTTCTCCTGCAGGAAGCGCAACGCGCCGGCAAGGGGCGCGTTGGCCGCCGCATCGTCGCGCCGGCCCTTGTACTCTATGGTGCCGGCGGCGATACCGCGCTCCGAGACCACCACACGGTGAGGCACGCCGATCAACTCCATGTCGGCGAACAACACGCCGGCTCGCTCGTCGCGGTCCTCCAGCAGGACGTCCACGCCGGCGGCGGCAAGCTCCGCGTAGAGCCGGTCCGCGGCCTCGCGCACTGCCTGGCTCTTGCGGTAGCCGATCGGCACCAACGCGATCTCGAACGGCGCCATGGCACTCGGGAAGGCGATGCCGCGCTCGTCGTGGTTCTGCTCGATGGCGGCGGCGACGATACGCGTCACGCCGATGCCGTAGCAGCCCATTTCCATCGGCTGCGCCGCGCCCTTCTCGTCCAGGTAGGTTGCCTTGAGCGCCTCGGAGTACTTGGTGCGCAGCTGGAAAATGTGCCCGACCTCGATGCCGCGCTGGATCCGCAGCGCGCCCTTGCCGTCCGGGCTGGCATCGCCCTCGATGACGTTACGGATGTCGGCAACCACCGCGGGCTCGGGCAGGTCGCGGCCCCAGTTGACACCGGTGAGGTGGAAGCCGGCCTCGTTGGCGCCGCAGACGAAGTCGCCCATGGCTACAACCGTGCGGTCGGCGATCACCAGCGCGTCTCTGACGCCGACTGGCCCGATGTAGCCGGGCTGGCAGCCGGTGTGGCGCGCGATCTCCGCCTCTCCGGCGAACCGGAACGGGGCCAGGCCGGTGGCCTTGCCGGCCTTGATCTCGTTCAGGTTGTGGTCCCCGCGCAGCAGCAACATGGCAAATCGCTCTCCGCTCATGACGGCAATCGCTTTGACGGTGCGCTGGAGCGGAAGTTTAAGCAGCGTGGCCACGTCCTCGCAGGTGGTCTTGCCCGGGGTGGCCACCCTCGCCATCGACGATCCGGGAGCCCCACGCGGGACGGACGGGGCAATAGCCTCGGCCAGTTCGATATTGGCGGCGAAGGCGGACTCCGGGCACCAGGCGATAGCGTCCTCGCCCGAGTCGGCGAGGACGTGGAACTCGTGCGAGCCGGTGCCGCCGATCGCGCCCGGATCGGCGGCGACGGCGCGGAACTTCAGCCCGAGGCGCTCGAAAATGCGGC
>SXNB01000053.1 GCA_005777205.1 Burkholderiales bacterium
ACATCGCGGTGGGCCAGATCGACATCGGCAATGCGCGCACCGAGATGGCCGAGCGCATGGCCAAGGGCGTGCCGCAGGCCGACGGCGAGATCAAGGTGGAGCCACTGATGGACGTGGCGCATATCGGCCAGGCGGTAGCCCACATGGCCGGATTCCCCATCGAGACCAACGTGCTGTTCATGACCATCAAGGCGACCAAGATGCCGTTTGAAGGACGCGGTTAGCATGACCGGCTGCACGCCCGCCGAACAGCAAGCCGCGCTGCTCCAGGACGCGGGGACGTACCTCGCCGGCGGCGGCCTTGGGCTGTTCCAGCTGCCCGCGGACCTTAACTTGGTGGTCGCGCGCGGAGAGGGCAGCCGCGTCTGGGACGTCGCCGGGCGCGAGTACATCGACTATCACCTCTCTTCCGGCCCCGCCCTGCTGGGCCACGCCCACCCAGAGGTGATCGCGGCGGTCCAGGCGCAGTTGCCCAAGGGCAGCACCTATTTCTTTCTCAACGAGCCGGAGATCCAGCTGGCGAGGAAGATTGTGGACGCGGTACCCTGCGCCGACGAGGTGCTCTACACCGGCTCGGGCACCGAGGCCACGTTCTACGCGCTGCGCATCGCGCGCGCCCGCACCAGGCGCGACAAGGTGATGAAGTTCGAGGGCGCCTGGCATGGGATGCACGACTACGGCCTTTGGGGTACGGTGCCCTCAACGCCGTCTGACTATCCGCGCTCGAAGCCCGATTCCGTGGGCGTACCGGCGATGGCGGGCGAGCTGGTACTGGTGAGCCCGTTTAACGACTCGGCGAAGGCAGTCGAGATGATTGAGCGTCACGCGAAGGAATTGGCGGCGGTGATCATCGAGCCGCTGCAGCGCGTCCTGCTGCCCGAGCCCGGGTTTCTGCAAGCGGTACGGGAGGTGACGAAGAAGCACGGCATCATGCTTATTTTCGACGAGATCGTCACCGGCTTCCGCATTGCCTGGGGCGGCGCGCAGGAGAAGTACGGCGTAGTGCCCGACATGGCCTGCTACGGCAAGGCGGTGAGCGGTGGTTTCGCGCTGGCGGCTATCGCCGGTTCCACGGACGCCATGCAGGTGCTGGATGTCCGCAAACGCAACCGCGCTGAAGTCGTGTGGGCCACCAACACCCTGAACGGCAACCCGGTTTGCGCCGCGGCGGGCGTGGCGGCGCTGGACGTGCTGGCCGAACCCGGCGTCTACGATCGTCTGCACGCCATCGGCTCGCGCCTGCGCAAGGGCATCGAGGACGCGGGCGCGAAGCACGGCATCGCGGTGCAGTGCCCCGGCGAGGATGCAGTGTTCGGCGTGCGCTTCACGGCAAGGAAGCCGCTGCGCAACTGGATGGACCTGACCACGTCGGACAAGGACCTCGGCTATCGCTGGGCCTGCGAGATGATCCGGCGCGGCATCCTAGTGAATCCGAACGAGAAGATCTATATCTCCGTCGTCCACAGCGACGCTGACATCGCCACCACCCTCAGCGCTGTCGACGAAGCCTTCGCTTCCCTGAAAAAATAGAAGACCCAGGGACGGGCCACGATTTCTGCGGAAATCGTGGTCTGTCCCTGGTTTATCGATCGTCTAGCCGATGCGGTTCTGCAGCAGGCCGATACCGGGGATCTCGGTCTCGAGCAGATCGCCCTTCTTCAGGAACTCGGGCGGGGTGCGGGCGTGGCCGACGCCCTCGGGCGTGCCGGTGGAGATGATGTCGCCGGGCTCGAGGGTCAGGCCCACTGAGAGCGAGGCGATGATGCGAGGCAGCTTGAAATACATGTGCCGCGTGTTGGAGTTCTGCTTCACCACGCCATTGACCCGGGTCTGCACATCGAGGTTGAACGGGTCCTTCACGTCGTCGGCGGTGACGATCCAGGGCCCCATCGGGCAGTGGCCGTCGAGGCTCTTGCCCTTGAACCACTGATTGCCGTGCTGGCGCTGGATCTCGCGCGCCGAGACGTCGTTAATGACGCAGTAGCCGAAGATGTGCTTCATGGCATTGGCTTCGGTGATATTGGTGCCACCCTTGCCGATGATCACGCCCAGTTCCACCTCCCAGTCCACTTTCTGCGTCACGCCCGCATGCAGTGGCACCCGGTCGTACGGCCCGTTCACCGTGGTGGGCGCCTTGGTGAAGAAGGTCGGGTGTGCGGGTAGTTCCACGCCGGGGGCGCGTGATTTCGCGCCCTCCTGAAAATGGTCCAGGTAGTTCCAGCCGACGCAAAACACGTTCTTGCGCGGCCGCGGGATCGGCGCCCGCATCTTCACAGCGGACAGCGGAACCAGGCCCTTCGTGGGCACCTTGATCGCCTTTCTTCCAGCGTCGATCACAGCCAGCATGTCCGGCGCCGCCAGCGGCGCGATGCTATTTCCCTCCAGCAGCACGCCCACCCGGGGCGCGCCGCCTTTCTTCAGGCGGTAGGTCAACAGCTTCAAGGCGGGCTCCTATTCGAAACGACGGGGTCCTGCGCAAGCAGAAGTCTACCCTTCAGTGTTAGATTCCAGCCTCGATGAACGCACCGCACACCGAAGAATTTCTCACGCTGCAGGAAATCGTCTCTGCGGCGCAGCGCCGGCTCGCGCCCGGCCCCTGGGCCTACCTCGTTGGCGGCACCGAGACCGAGACCACGGTGAAGCGCAACCGGCAGGCCCTGGATGCGCTCGCCTTCCGCCCACGTGTGCTGCGCGACATGCGCCAGCTGGACGCGACCGCCCCGTTCCTCGCGCCAAAGGTCAGCAGGCGCATGCGCCTGCCGGTGATGCTCGCGCCCATCGGCGGCCTTGAGTCCATGGTCGAGGGTGGTGCCGCTACGGCCGCCCGCGGTGCGGCCCGATTCGGCGTGCCGCAGATGCTCTCCTCCGTCTGCCAGCCGGGCCTAGAAGCCACCGCGTCGGCATCCGACGCCACGCGCGTGTTCCAGCTTTACGTCCGCGGGAACGAAGCCTGGGTAGACGAGCAGATCCGCCGCGCCGGCGACCACGGCTACATCGCGTTCTGTTTCACGGTGGATTCTGCCCATTACAGCCGCCGCGAGCGCGACCTGCTGGGGCGCTTCGTCAAGCCTTGGCGCGCCGACGCCGCCCAAGGCGCCGCATTCCAGGCTTCGCTCAGCTGGGACCATGTCAAGCGCTTCAAGGACCAGTACCCGGACATGCCCCTCATTCTCAAGGGGGTCGCCACTGCCGAGGACGCGATGCTCGCGGTCGAGCACGGTGTGGAAGTGGTCTACGTATCCAACCACGGCGGCCGGCAGCTGGACCACGGCCTGGGCAGCACCACGGTGCTTCCAGAGGTGATCGCCGCGGTAAAGGGGAGAGCCGAAGTCTGGGTGGATGGCGGCTTCATGCGCGGCTCGGACGTGGTGAAGGCCATCGCCCTCGGGGCGAAGACTGTCGGCCTCGGGCGCCTGCCCTGCCTCGGCTTGGCAGCCGCGGGTGAGGACGGCCTGGTGCGCGCGCTAGAACTGCTGGAAGAGGAAATCCGCGTCTGCCTTGCGCTGCTGGGCGTGAACTCGCTCGCCGAGCTTGGCCCGCAGCACCTTGCCGCGGCGATGCCGGTCAGCGAGCCCAGCGTCTTCAGCGCGTTTCCGCTCCTTACGCCTTAAGCGCTTTGAATCTCAGGCGGTGGGGCCGCGCGCCCTCCTCGCCCAGGCGCTTCTTCTTGTCGGCCTCGTATTCCTGGTAGTTGCCGGGGAAGAACGTCGTCACCGATTCGCCCTCGAATGCGAG
Organism: Burkholderiales bacterium; assembly: GCA_005777205.1. GTDB lineage: Bacteria > Pseudomonadota > Gammaproteobacteria > Burkholderiales > SG8-39 > RBG-16-66-20. The sequence goes on from SXNB01000053.1 coordinate 3,736, forward strand.
GATGTGCGTGGCG
>SXNB01000054.1 GCA_005777205.1 Burkholderiales bacterium
ATCAGGGCGGCGGGCACCAGCACATCATGCTGGGGCCCAGGGTGGTTGATGCGCCGGAGGGCTGCCGCTCGAACCACGAGGTGATCTGCGCGCTGGCGAAGCGGCTGGGCGCGAAGCACCCGGGCTTCGACCTGAGCGTGCGCGGGCTCATCGACTGGACCCTGGTGAACTCGGGCTGGCGCGGCCTTGCCGACCTTGAGCGCGAGAAGTGGTTCGACGTGCAGCCGGCGTTCGAGGCCGCGCACTACCTGAAGGGCTTCGCCTGGCCGGACGGCAAGTTCCGCTTCAAGGCCGACTGGGTGGGCGTCAAGCCGCAGGGCTTCGGGCCGGCCGATGGTCTGCCGACACTACCCGATCACCACGAGGCGATCGAGGAACCAACCGACGAGATGCCATTCCAGCTGGCGACCTCGCCGGCGCGCAACTTCCTCAATTCAAGCTTTACCGAGACACGCTCGTCGGTGAAACGGGAAGGGCGTCCGACGGTGCTGTTGCATCCGTCCGATGCGTCTCGCGCCGGCGTAACCGAGGGTGCGCGCGTCCGCCTCGGAAACACGCGCGGCACAGTGGTCGTGCATGCCAGGCTGTTCGATGGCGTGCGCGAGGGCGTGTTGGTGGTTGAGGGCATCTGGCCGAACGCCTCGTTCGAGGAAGGCATCGGTATCAATGCGCTTACCGGCGCGGACCCGATCGGCCCGGTGGGGGGTGCGGCGTTTCACGATAACCGCGTCTGGCTGCGGGCCGTGATGTAACCGACCGGTTACATCACCGCCCTCAGGCCGGCGCCATCTGCACCTTGGCCTGGTCGCGCGCCAGGTCCTCGCGCGTGGTGATGCCGCGGAACCAGATCGTCACCGCGCTGGAGGTCAGCACGATGAACAGGCAATACAGCACCGGGATCAGCAGCACCTGCTGCTGCATCTCCCCCGAGAAGGTGAGCACCACGATCAGCACGCCCAGTGGCCCGTTCTGGATGCCTGTCTCCAGCGAAATGGTGCGCGAGCGGCGCAGGTCCTGGCGCAGCAGCCGCGCCAGGCCGTAGCCGAGCAGCATGCCGAACAGGCCGATGCCGATCGCCGCCGCGTAGACGGCCGCCGGCGTGGAGGCGAGCAGCTGGTGGTTGCGCGGCACCCAGGTGAGGATCAGGAACAGGATCACCACGACGCCCAGCGCGCCGCCCAGCAACTCGACGGTGGCGCCCACGTTCGGTTTCCACTTGCGCAGCACCATGCCGATCAGCGTCGGCACCACCAGCACCACCAGGATCTGCGCCACATTGCCGGCCGGCACCTTGTATTCGCTGGGCAACGCGCGCAGGCCGGAGTAGAACTCCAGCAGCACTGGCACCATGGCCACCGCCACTAGCGTGGAGCAGATGGTCATCATGATCGAGAGTGCGAGCACGCCCTTGCTGAAGTAGGTGAAGATGTTCGAGGTGGTGCCCCCGGGCATGCAGCCCATCAGGATCAGGCCGACGGCGAGCGGCGGCGAGAGGCCCAGCAGCACCGCGAGCAGGTAACCCAGGAACGGCATCAGGCCGTACTGATAGGCGAGGCCGACCAGGATGCCCTGCGGCTTCCGGAAGGCGATGCGGAAGTCCTTGAAGGTAAGCGAGGCGCCCATGGCGTAGGCCTGCTCCAGGTTCGAGAGCAGGTTGCCGTGCGTCAGCATCGCGCCCTTGCTGTCGCCGGTGGTGCCGCCGGGGTACTGCAGCGCCGCCAGCGCCTCCAGCCCTGGTCCTGGACATAGGAGGCGAGCGCCCCGGGCTTCACCTGCAGCGCGGTTTCGCCTTCGGCGAGCGCCTGCTGCGCACCTTGGTGTTAGCGAGGATGCCCTCCAGCTTGTTAGCGAACATGTCCACGATCACCAGCACCTCGGCGCCGGAATCGCGCAGCTGGTGCTCCATTTCGGAGAGCGTGTACAGCGGGTTGACATTCACCAGCACGCAACTGGCCTTGAATACGCCGAAGGCCACCACCGGATAGGCGAGGCAGTTGGGCGTCTGCAGCGCGATGTGCGCGCCGGCGGCGAGGCCCAGCGTCTCGCGCAGGTAGGCGGCGAAGGCATCCGAGAGTCGGTCCACTTCCGCGTAGCTGAGCGAGCCGTGCATGCCGTTGGGCATGCAGGTGGTGAAGGCGGGCTGGTTCGCGAAGCGCGCGGAAGACTTGCGCGCGAGGTCGGCGAGGTGGTTGAAACGCAATGCGGGCATTGATGCCGTCATGGATCCCTCCGGCTTGACGATAGCGCAGCCGCCCCGATCACCGCCAGCACCGCGACTGCGCCGTAGGCGAGGGCATAGCTCCCCAGTGTGGTGACGATCGCGGTGGCGAGCGCCGGCACCACCAGCACGCCGGCGAACATGGAGGAGGATCCCAGCCCGGTTGCCTCCGTGCGGCGCGCGCCGCCTAAACGGGCGAACTCGCCGTAGGCTATGCCGGTGAAGCCGCTGGCGGTGGTGCCGGCGAATGCGCAGATAAGCAGGATCAGCCATGCCGGCCAGTCGGCGGAGAACTGGCCGGCCATCGCCGCGGCGGTAGCCATCGCCACGCCCTGCAGAACCATCAGTCGCCGCGCTGACATGACGCGGTCGGCAAGCCAGCCCCAGATAGGGCGCGTGACGATGCCGCTGACCTGGAAGGCGGCCAGGGCCTGGCCCGCGGCGATCAGGTCGAAGCCGGCGTGGCTGGTGAGGTGCACGGTCATGAACGCGATGAAGCACAGCTGGGTGCCGGAATACAGGAAGCAGGTGACAGTCAGGCGGGTCAGGGCGCGATTCCCGGCGAGCAGCGCGAATGGTGCCCGCAAGCTCACGAGGAAAGGCGTGGAAGCCGGCGTCGGTATGCGCGAGCCTTCCCAGCGGCGACGGGGAATTTCCAGAAAAACGATGAGCAACACCACCGGAACGACCTGGGCCAGCATCGTGTTCTGCCAGCCCAGCGCGAGCGCCACCGGCGGCAGGAGCAGCGCCCCGATCACCCCGCCCAGCGGCACGCCGATCTGGCGCAGCGAAAGAACGAAGTTCATCAATTTGGGCGGCGTGCGCGGCACCAGCAGGTGGGCGGCCGCGGGCGCGGTCGCGCCGTAGCCGATACCTAGCGCGATTGCGCCGAGTGCCACCGCGAGCAGGCCGCCCTGGGCGCAGATGAGCAGCATCGCCAGCGTCGAGAGCAGCACGAGCTGGCAGGCGCGCACCGCGCCGTGGCGGTGGATGAAGCTCGCAGCGAACAGCGATGAGCCGATGCCCACGCCATAGACCACCGAGACAAAGTAGCCTACCCAGGCGCCGTCTACCTTCAGGTCGGCGGCCACCATCGGCGCCAGCGCGGGCAGGGTGTAGGCCGCGAGGGTGGCGATGGTCTGCGTGGCCAGAGTGGCGACGAGCGGCCAAAGGGGGAAGGGTTGCTGTGCCAAGTTGGCAGACAAGCTAACGCTCCGACCACGGTGCGTCAATCCGGGACTGTCTCGCAGCGTTCGCCGCGGCTGTCCAAGAATGCGTGCACGGCCTTCCCCCTTTTGCGCACGGACCACGCTTGCGCGCCTGGGTTCAGCGTGCGTCGAGGTCAGGCAATTCGGGTCGATTCAGGGGGCGAATCGTCATTGAGAGCGGGGAATCTTGGCCCGAGACCGCGTGATTGACCTCCTCTCGAAAGGGCGATGCCAACGCGGATCGGGAAAAAGTTGGTTTGAAATTCCTATTCTTTACAGAATACCGCACGATTGACCGCTTGTCGTACCGACGATACAGTCGTCTATGGTCAAAAACAATAGCTCAAATCTCCAACCTGCCCGGGGGTGCTGCGGCGTCACGCACGCAAGCAGTAGTTTGAGGTTTGATCCCAACATCGGTCATAGATCCTGCGCTCAGCTGGACCGTTGGCGTGACCGCAGCAGCTGAGCAACTGTCGACAGTGAGGAGCACGTCATGATCGGAGAACCTGTTGCCCTGACCATCCGTCGCAACTTCGAGCGTCCTGCAGCGAAACTGCTGCGTGCGTTTCGCGGCGCGCCCACCGGTTTTGTCACCGACGCGCACAACGGTCAAGGCTGCCTCGACTACCGCATCAAGCCTATCGACCAGAAGATGACACTGTGCGGGCCAGCGCTCACCTGCTACTGCTCGCCCACCGATAACCTGGCGGCGATGGCGGCACTGGATTTCGCGAAGAAGGGCGATGTCATCGTCATCGCTGCGAAAAACGACGAAACTGCTGCGGTGATCGGCGACCGTTGGGCGATGTGGGCAAAGAAGGTGGGGGTGGCAGGGATCGTGTGCGACGGCCTGGTGCGCGATGTGATCGGCCTTCTCAAGGTCGGCATTCCGGTGTTTGCACGCGGATTCGCGCCTAATTCCGGCTTCAAGCACGGACCCGGCGAGATCAACACACGCGTCTCCTGCGGCGGTATTGCGGTCAACCCTGGCGATATCGTCGTCGGTGATCGGGACGGCGTGGTGGTGGTGCCGCGCACTGATGCCGAACTGGTCGCCGCGCGCCTCGTCAAGGTGGGCAAGAAGGAGAGTGCGCTCGACGCTGCGGTACGTCGGGCGACCTCGATGCAGTTCTGGAACGAGCCCGAGACCCGCGCGCGTGGCGGCGTACGCTACCTCGACTAGGGCGGTCCCGATGGTGCGGCTCCCAAAAGCGAGCGGCCGGCGGCTTGCAAGGACCCGGCGATGAGCTTCGAACACGCGCTCAACATGTTCGACCTTGAGCGTATGGCGAAGCGCCGCCTGCCCTGGGGCGTATTCGGCTTCATCGCCGGCGGGGCGCAGGACAACCGCAGCCGCGACAACAATCGTGCGGTCTTCGAACGCATCCGCTTCAAGCCGCGAGGTCTGGTCGACATTGCCGAGCGTGGGCAGGAGATCACGCTGTTCGGTCACCGCTTCTCCAGCCCGTTCGGCATCGCGCCGATGGGGATTGCTGGGATCGCACACTTCGAGGCCGACATCGCGATGGCGCGTGCGGCCGCGCGCATGAACGTACCCTTCGTGCTGTCGAACATGTCGACCGTGCCGATGGAGGTGGTAGCGCGCTCCTGCGACAGCGTCAAGTGGCTGCAGGTCTACATGCCGGCGGATCGCGAGCGGGCCGGGCGCTTTGCCAACCGCGCCAGCGCCGCTGGCTTCCAGGCCCTGGTGGTAACCATCGACGTGCCGGTCGGTGCGAACCGCGAGAACAACCTGCGTACCGGCTTCACGCTTCCGCTGCAATTGTCGGCGCGGGTGATTGCCGATGGCCTGCTCCACCCACGCTGGCTCGTAGGGGTACTCGCGCGTACTCTCGCCACCACCGGCGTCCCGCGTCTGGAGAATTCGGCCGCGCACGACCGGCCGAGCATCTTGGCCGCACAAAATGCCGAATTGCGCTCGGACGGCGCGACCATCGACTGGGCGTTCATGCGCTGGCTGCGCGATCAGTGGCGGTTGCCGTTGCTGATCAAGGGCGTACTACATCAGGCCGACGCGCGCGAAGCCCTCGCCTGCGGGCTCGACGGCATAATCGTGTCCAACCACGGCGGCCGCCAGCTCGATAGCGCCGCTGCGCCGATGGAAGTACTGCCGGAGATCGTAGCTGCCGCCGGCAGCCGGCTCACCGTGCTGACCGACGGCGGATTTCGTCGTGGTGGCGATATCCTCAAGGGTATCGCGCTGGGCGCGCGGCTTGCGCTGTGCGGTCGCCCGTTCCTGTTTGGGGCCGCCGTCGGCGGAGAGGCTGGCGTCGTCCATGCGCTGCAACTGCTCAAGGCCGAGGTCGACCGTGACCTCGCAATGCTGGGCACCACCGACGTTACCCGTCTCGGGCCGACGGACCTATTCCTCGACTAAAACAGTTCCGGGAGTCAGGCATCAACCTGGACCAAGTCCTCATGGAGAGGCTCGAATGGCTTCCTCTCGGGCCAGTCACTAGGGCTTTTTCACCAGCTCCCGCGGCAGCGTAAACACGACCCTCTCGCTGGTGCTCTCGAGTGACCGCACGCTGGCAGCGCCCAGTTCCCTCTGGCGTGCCACCAGCTGCTCGACCAGCACCTCCGGGGCTGAAGCGCCGGCGGTGACACCAACGCGCTTTTTGCCTGCGATCCACTCGGCCTTGAGGTCCGCAGCACTGTCCACCATTTAAGCCTCGACGCCAATTTGCTCGGCCACCTCGTGCAGGCGGTTGGAGTTGGAACTGAACAGCCCCTGGCGCGACGGCACCACGCACCTCAGGATGACACTGCTGGAATTCATGCAGCGCCTGGCAGCTCTGGTGCCGCGACTGCGCCTGCACCTGACGCGCTTTCACGAGGTGCTCGCGCTCAACAGATCAGACAGATCGCAGAACCCGCAGAAAAAATAAAAAATCTCACGGGTATTGTCTAGACCACAGCACCAAGTCCAAGGCCCCCCCCGGTGGGGGTCTGGGCGTTGCCAGGAGGCTTGTGGCGAGTACGGCATGGCTGTTGCCACCCATCCTCGCGCTTGCAGCGCGCCTGCTAGAGGACAATGTGCCTAGTCACGAGGCATGGGTAGAAAGATGGATAGGGTTTCAATGAATAGTTATTCAATCAACTATTCAACGACTTATGAATTGTTTTGGCGGAAGAGGCAGGAGTCGAACCCACCAGGAACGCGAGGCGCCCCTCCATGGCTTTGAAGGCCACGCGCCCCACCGGGGACGTTTCTCTTCCCTTGTTCTGCTCTCATCCAAGTGAACGCATTGTGCGCAGGTCCCCGG
>SXNB01000006.1 GCA_005777205.1 Burkholderiales bacterium
GCGAACTGGTCGAGCATGATGCCCTTGCCCTCGCGCACCAGGCGCTCGGCGAGGTCGCGGGCGCCTTCCATCCCGCCCTTCTGCGGCGTCAGGATGATCTCGGCGCCGTAGGCACGCATGGTCTGGCGCCGCTCGATGGACAGGTGCTCAGGCATGATCAAGATCATGCGCAGACCCCGGATCGCGGCCGCCATCGCCAGGCCGATGCCAGTGTTGCCCGAAGTGGGCTCGATGAGCGTGTCCCCCGGCTTGATGGTGCCACGCTCCAGCGCGCGCCGGATCATAGACATCGCCGGGCGGTCCTTCAGCGATCCCGCCGGGTTGTCGCCCTCCAGCTTGGCGAGAATGACGTTGCCCCGGCGTGCATCGTCCGCGCGAGGCAGGCGCTGCAGGCGCGCGAGCGGCGTCTCGCCGATGAAGTCCTCGAGCGTGCGATGCAGACTGCCGCTCATGCGCCCAACAGCTCCCGGGTGTAGGCAGACACGCCCTCCTCGACCGAACGGAACTCGACTGTGCAGCCGGCCTCTCGCAGCACCGCTAGGTCCGCCTGGGTGTAGCTCTGATACTTGCCCACCAGCTGCTGCGGGAACGGGATGTACTCGATTAGCCCCCGCTCGGCGAGTTCGTCCGCCGATGCGTCCGAACCCTCGACGGTGTTGATCACCGCGGCGGCGACGTCGTTGAAAGCCTGCGCGCGCCCGGTGCCGCAGTTGAAGATGCCGGACACGTCCGGGTTCCGCAGCAGCCAAAGGTTCACCGCGACCGCGTCGTCCACATGCACAAAATCGCGCTGCTGGCCGCCATCCACAAAATCGTCCGAGCCGACGAACAGCTTCACCTTTTTCTCGGACCGGTACTGGTGGAAGGCGTGGAAGGCGACCGAGGCCATGCGGCCCTTGTGCTGCTCGTGGGGCCCGTATACGTTGAAGTAGCGCAGGCCGGCTACCTGCGCACTGCGCTCGCCGATCCGGCGCACGTACTGGTCGAACAGGTACTTGGAGTAGGCGTAGGCGTTCAGCGGGCGCTCGTTCTCGCGCTGCTCGGAGAATTCGCGCCCGGCGCCGTAGACAGAGGCCGAGGAGGCGTAGATGAACGCCACCTGCTCCTCCTGGCACCAGTCCAGCAGCGCCTTGGAGTAGCCGTAGTTGTTCTCCATCATGAAGCGGCCGTCCTCCTCCATGGTGTCGGAGCAGGCGCCCTGGTGCAGCACCGCCTCGATCGAGCCGTCCAGCCGCCCGGACTCCACCTGCGCCAGGAACTCGCGCTTGTCGAGGTAGTCGGCGATCTCCGCGCCGGCGAGGTTGCACACCTTCGCGCCGTCCTGGAGGTCGTCCACGGCGAGGATCTCCGTGATTCCCGCCTGGTTGAGCGCGGCGACCAGCCTCGACCCGATGAATCCGGCGGCGCCGGTGACGACATGCAGCATGGCCTGCCCGTTTCCTTTGTTCACCGGGAAAAGAGTTCCCTGCGGGTGACGACCGCGGTCCCCAGCTTTGCCACCTTGATACCGCCGGCGCGATTGGCGACGCGCATCGCCTGCTCCAGCTGCAACCCGGAGCCCAGCATGGTGCCGAGCGTGGCGATCACAGTGTCGCCGGCGCCGCTGACGTCGAAGACCTCGCGCGCCACGGCCCGTACGTGCACCGGCTTGCCGCCTGAGTACAGCGACATGCCCTCGTGGCCACGCGTGAGCAGCAGCGCCTCCAGGCCGAGCTTCGCCCGCAGGCGCTGGACGCGCCGCTCCAGGTCTGCTTCCGTCGCCCATTCACCGACCACGTCGGTGAGTTCCTTGCGATTCGGCGTCACCACCTGTGCGCCCTTGTAGCGCGACCAGTCGTTGCCCTTCGGGTCCACCAGCACGCGCTTGCCCGCTGCGCGCGCGAGTCCGATCATCTTCGAGATGTGCGCCAGGCCGCCCTTGCCGTAGTCGGACAGAATGACGACGTTGCAGCCGGGGAGCGCAGATTTGAAATCCGCCAGCTTGGAGGCGAGGACTTCGCTGTTGGGCGCAGTCTCGAAATCGATCCGCAGCAGCTGCTGCTTGGACAGGATGCGCAGCTTCACCGTGGTCGGGATCCGCGCGTCGCGGTGCAGGCTGGCCTTGATGCCCGCCGCCTCCACCAGCTGCGCGATGCGATCGCCGGCCTCATCCGCGCCGGTCACCGACAGCAGTTGCGTGCGCGCGCCGAGCCCAGCGCAGTTGTTGGCGACGTTCGCCGCACCGCCCAGGCGTTCCTCTTGGTTCCGGAAGCGCACCACCGGCACCGGCGCCTCGGGCGATATGCGGCTGACGTCGCCGAACCAGTAACGGTCGAGCATGACATCGCCCACCACCAGCACGCGCGCCTTCCTGGTGTCAGGAGCCTTCAAGGCTTGCGTCCAATCGGGAAATATTCGAAACCGAGCCCGCGCATCATGGCGGGATCGTACAGGTTGCGGCCGTCGAAGACCGCCGCCGTCGTCAGCGCCCGCTTCACCGCAGCGAAGTCCGGGGAGCGGAACTCGGCCCACTCGGTGACGATGGCCAGCGCATCGCAGCCTTGCAGCGCCTCCTGCGCCGATGCGGCCAGCGTCACGCCCTCCACCGTCGGCTTTGCAACCGGATCGTAGGCGCGCACTTTCGCGCCGGCCGCCTGCAGGTCCGCGATCAGCGTCAGGCGGGGCGCCTCGCGCATGTCATCGGTGGGGGGCTTGAACGCGAGCCCCCACAGCGCGAAGGTCCTGCCCCGCAGGTCCTCGCCGAAGCGCGCGCGAATCTTGGCGCCCAGGACGTGCTTCTGGACCTCGTTGGCGTCGGCGGCCGCCGCCACCACGCGCAGCGGCCAGCCTGCGTCCTCAGCGGTGCGCTGCAGCGCCCGCACGTCCTTGGGGAAGCAGGAGCCGCCGAATCCAGCTCCGGGATACAGGAAATGGGTTCCGATGCGAGGATCTGAACCGATACCCTTGCGCACCTCCTCGATGTCCGCGCCCAGCGCCTCAGCCAGGTTGGCCAACTCGTTCATGAACGAGATGCGGGTTGCCAGCATGGCGTTGGCGGCGTACTTGACGAGTTCCGCTGAGCGCACGCCCATCACCATCATCCGCTCGTGGTTGCGCTGGAACGGCGCATACAGTTCGTGCAGCAGCGCGGTGGCGCGCTCGTCGTCGGAGGCGATGATGATGCGGTCCGGGCGCTTGAAGTCCTCGACCGCTGCACCTTCCTTGAGGAACTCCGGATTAGAAACCACGCCGAACGGAACTGTCTTGCCGCGGGCGGCGAGTTCCGATTGCACGGCCGCGCGTACCTTGTCTGCGGTCCCGACCGGCACCGTGGACTTGTTCACGATGACGCGGTAGTCCTCCATGCGACGTCCGATCTCGCGCGCCGCCTGCAGCACGTATTGCAGGTCGGCGGAGCCGTCCTCGCCCGGCGGCGTGCCGACGGCGATCAGTTGCAGCACGCCGTGCGCAACACTTGCCGAAACCTCCGTCGAGAAGCGCAGCCGCCCGGCTTCCCGGTTCCGCCGCACCACCGACTCCAGCCCCGGCTCGTAAATCGGGATCCGGCCGGCATTGAGCGAGGCGATCTTGGCCGCGTCCATATCCAGGCAGAAGACATGGTTACCCATGTCGGCAAGGCAGGCGCCGCTGACCAGTCCGACGTACCCGGTGCCGATGACGCTGATGTTCACGTTCGATTCCCTTCGTTCATGGAACGAGGTCGAATTCCTCTGTGCGGCGAGGCGGATAGCTGTCCCAGACGCCGCAGCCCGGGCACAGCCAGTGGAGCTGGCGCGCCTTGAAGCCGCAACTCTCGCAGCGGTAGCGCGCCAGGCGCTGCGTATGGCTGTGCACCAGGTTGCGCACCAGCTCCAGGTCGCGCCTGCGGTCGGGGCTGGAGGCGGCCACGATCTGCGCCTCCAGCAACCGGTCCAGGCCCAGCAGCGTCGGGTTACGCCGCAGCTCGTCACGCACCAGCGTGTAGGCGGCCTCGGCCCCGCGCGCCTCCAGCGTGGCGCGGAACACCGCGTCGAGCAGGTCAAGCGACGGGTAGCGCTCCAGGTAGCCGGCGACAAGCTTCAGGCCCTCCTCGAGCCGGCCGGCGTCCCGGTGCGCCTCCAGCAGCCGCTGCGCCACCAGAGCAAGGTAGGCGGGGTTCTGCTGCTCGACGCGCTTCCAGTGCTCGATCGCGGCCTCGGTGCTGTCCGGACCACTGCGACCGCCGCGTGCGAGGTCGCCCAGCAAGATGCTGGCGCGTACCGACTTGCGGTTGGTCTCCAGCGCCGCCTCCAGCTGCGCGCGCGCCGCCTCCGGTCGCGAATGCGTGGCCTGGATCGCTGCGAGCTCGCACAGGAAATGCGAGATCTCCCTCGCGCGCGAGGTGCCAGTCTCGGACTCCAGGCGCCGCGCCATGGCAACCGCCTTTTCCCATTCCTTCTCCTGCTGGAAGATCTCCAGGAGGAATCGGCGCGCCTCGCCAGCCTGGGTCTGCCCCTTCCCCTCGCCGGCCAGGCGCTGGAACACGTCCTCGGCACGATCGAGGATCCCGGCCCTCAGGTAGTCCTGGCCGAGTTCGAACAGCGCCACGGCGCGCTGCTCGGGCCCGAGGTCGGCGCGATCCAGCAGGTGCTGGTGGATCCCGATGGCGCGGTCGTACTCGCCGCGGCGGCGGAACAGGCTCCCCAGGGCGAAGTGCAACACCACCGTTTCCGGGTCCACCTTCACCACCTCGATGAAGGCCTCGATCGCCTTGTCCGGCTGCTCGTTGAGCAGGAAATTGAGGCCGCGGAAGTAGGAGTCCGGCAGCGCCCGCGAATCCTTCACCAGGTGCTTGATGTCAATGCGCGCCGCGAGCCAGCCCAGCGCGAAGAAGATCGGGATCCCGCTCAGCCACCAGAGTTCGAATTCCACCACGGCGCGCCCTTGCCTAGCCCTCGGCGGGGCGGGGCGGGACCGGCGCCGCCGCATCACCGCGTCCCTGGCCGCGCCCGTTCTGAGCCGGCTCGAGACCGGCCTCCTGGCGCAGGCGCTGCAGTTCGCGGCGCTGGCGCAGCAGCAGCGCCACTGCCGCGGTCAGCCCCAGCAACGCGCCGGCGACGAAGAACCCCAGCAGCAGCAGCACCAACGGCGCCCGCCAGGCGCTGTCGAAGAAGAAGCGCAGGGTGACCGGATCGGTGTTCTTGACCGCGAAGGCAAGCAGCAGGATGAACAGCGCCAGCCTGATCGCCCAGGTGAGAATGCGCATGGCGAGAACCCGCGGCGGAACGCTGGGGGCGTTCCGTCGCTACCGGCTCAGGTTGCGGCCTGCCGGGGCCGCGGCGGCATGACCAGGGTGGCGTCCGGGTCCATGCTGTCGACCCGCTCGCGCAGTTCCTTGCCGGCCTTGAAGTGCGGCACGTACTTCTGCGGCACCTGCACCTTCTCGCCCGACTTCGGGTTGCGCCCGGTGCGCGGCGGCCGGTAGTTCAGGCCGAAGCTGCCGAAGCCGCGGATCTCGATGCGGTTACCCTCGAGCAGCGCGTGCGTCATCGCGTCGAGGATCATCTTCACCGCGTACTCCGCGTCCTTCGCCACCAGCTCCGGGTAGCGCTGCGCCAGCCGCGCGATCAGTTCGGACTTGGTCATCTGACCCCTCTCCTTGAGCCTGGAGACCGTGTGCGTTACTGCTGCGGCTCGCCGCTCTTGTCGAGCTTTGCGCGCAGCAGGGCGCCGAGGTTGGTGCTGCCCGCGGCGCTGGCCGCGTTCTCGGTGCGCAGCTGCTTGATCGACTCGGTATCCTCCGCGGTGTCCTTCGCCTTCACCGACAGGTTGATCGAGCGGTTCTTGCGGTCGACGTTGATGATCATCGCGGTCACGCTATCGCCTTCCTTGAGCACGGTGCGCAGGTCCTCGATGCGGTCGCGCGAGAACTCGGATGCGCGCAGGTAGCCCTCGGTCTCCGGCGTGATCGAGATCACGGCGCCCTTCGCGTCCACCGACTTCACCTGGCCGGTGATGATGGTGTTCTTCTCGTGGCCAGCGATGAAGTTGGTGAAGGGGTCGCCCTCCAGCTGTTTGATGCCGAGGGAGATCCGCTCCCGCTCGACGTCAATCGCCAGCACCACGGCCTCGACCTCGTCGCCCTTCTTGAAGCGCTTGACGGCTTCCTCCCCGCCCTCGCTCCAGGGCAGGTCCGACAGGTGCAC
>SXNB01000055.1 GCA_005777205.1 Burkholderiales bacterium
CGATTCTGCTGTTCCAGGACCTCGCGGTGCTCCCGATGCTGGCGCTGCTGCCCCTGCTGGGCGCCGCCGGGGCGGGCTCGAGCTTCTCGTGGGGCGGGCTCGCCTTCGCCGTGGGCGTGATCGGCGCCACCCTGGTGGGCGGCCATTTCCTGATGCGGCCGGTGTTCCGCTACGTGGCGCGGATGCGCCAGCGCGAAATTTTCACCGCGCTCGCTCTGCTGCTGGTGATCGGCATCGCCGGGGCCTACGAGAGGGCGGGGCTGTCCATGGCGCTAGGCAGTTTCCTCGCCGGCGTGCTGCTCGCCGATTCCGAGTACCGCCACGAGATCGAGGCGGCGGTGGAGCCCTTCAAGGGCCTGCTGCTGGGGCTATTCTTCGTCGCCGTCGGGATGAGCGTCGACTTTGGCCTGCTGTTCGGCAAGCCGCTGCTGATCCTCGGGATCATCGTCGGCCTGTTCGCGATCAAGGGCGCCATACTGTGGTTGATCGCCCGCGCGGCGAAGCTGCCGCTGGGGGAAACCCCGCTGTTCATCCTGCTCCTCGCGCAGGGCGGCGAGTTCGCCTTCGTGCTGCTCACGGTGGGCGTGCAGCAGCAGGTGCTGCCCGTTGCAACCGCGCAGGCGATCACGCTCGCGGTGGCCCTGTCCATGCTGAGCACCCCGTTCCTGCTCATCCTGCAAGACAGGGTGATCCTGCCGCGCCTGAAGGTTGACGCGCCGGCGGAGACCGAGGACACGCCCGAGGAGGGCAAGGTGATCGTCGCTGGCCTCGGGCGCGTCGGTCAGGTGGTGGCGCGCCTGCTGCACGGCGCCGGCCACGATCCCACCATCCTCGACGACGACCTGGACCATGTCGAACAATCGCGGCGCTTCGGCTTTCGCGTGTTCTACGGCGACGCCACCCGCCTCGACCTGCTGGAGGCGGCGGGAGCGGCGCGGGCGGAATTCCTCATCATTACGCTGGACGATCCGGACGCCACGTCACACCTGGCCCGGACAGCAATCAAGCATTTCCCCAACCTGTGCGTCATCGCCCGCGCACGCGACATGCGCCACCTGTTCGAGCTCCGCGACATTGGCGTCGAGATTGTCGAGCGCGAGACCTTCCTGTCGGCGCTGGCCCTGGGACGCGCGGCGCTGGCGGCGGTGGTCGGCAACGCGGAGCGGGCGGCGCGCGCCGCACAGAGCTTCGCTGAGCATGACAACGTGGTCCTGGCGAAGCTCTATGCGGTGCACAAGGACGAAGCCGACCAGAAGGTGTCGGTGTCCAACGAACTGCGCGAGCAGTTCGCGCGCACGCTGCGGGAGGACGAGGCGGCGAACGCGGCGGAGGCGAAGCCCGTATCCGCCTGCGAGAAGCCTGCGTGAGAATCGCGATCGCCGGCGCCGGGCCCGCCGGTTTGCTGTTCGCGCTGCTCTCGAAGCGGCGCCATCCCGGCTGGCACGTGGACGTGGTGGAGCAGAACCCGCCCGGCGCCACTTTCGGCTTCGGCGTGGTGTTCTCCGAGGGCGCGCTCGCGTTTCTCGAGCGTGATGCGCCGGATCTGCACCGCCTGCTGACCGCACGCATGGAAGCCTGGCCGATGCAGCGCATCGTGCACCGCGATCAGGTGGTGGAGATCGACGGCAACGGTTTCTCCGCCATCGGGCGCCTCGAGTTGCTGCAGTTCCTACAGCCCCTGTGCCGGGAAGCGGGCGTGGCGCTGCACCACGGCCGCAGCATCGCCTCCGCCGCCGACCTCGGAGAGGCGGATCTCGTGGTGGCGGCCGACGGCGTGAATTCCGTGTTGCGGGCCGGGCGCGAAGGCGAGTTTGGCACACGCACCGAGTGGCTGGGCAACCGGTTCGCCTGGTACGGCGTCGAGCAGCCGTTTGATTGCCTGACGCTGACGTTCCGGGAGAACGTCGCCGGCGCCTTCGTCGCGCACCACTATCGCTATGCGCCGGCGATGAGCACGTTCCTGGTGGAGTGCGATGAGCCGACCTTCCACCGGGCCGGTTTAGGCAGGATGGCGGATGCGGACTCCCGGGCCTATTGCGAGCGGGTGTTCGCGGCCGAATTGGGCGGCCAGCCGCTCATCTCCAACAAGTCCGTCTGGCGCCGCTTCCCGCTGCTGTCGAACGGACACTGGAGCGCGGGCAATACGGTTCTGCTGGGTGACGCGCTGCGCACCATGCACTTCTCCATCGGGTCGGGCACGCGCGCGGCGTTCGAGGACGCCATCGCGCTGGACCGCGCCTTCGGCGAGACGGGCGAGGACGTGCCTGCCGCGCTGGCCGCATTCGAGCGCATTCGCCGTCCGGTGGTGGACAAGCTGTATGCCGCTGCCAACCAGAGCTCTTACTGGTACGAGAAGTTTCCGGAGAAGATGGCGCGTTTAGATGCCGTCGGCCTCGCCTATGACTACATGACGCGTAGCGGCCGATTGTCGGATGCGCGCCTGACGCAGATGGCACCGAAATTCATGGCGAAAGTGGTGGCGGCACGATGATCGAAGAAGTGTGGCGCTGGGTGAAGGAGGCGAAGCGGGTCGTGGTTCTGACCGGCGCCGGCATCTCAACCGATTCGGGGATTCCGGACTTCCGCGGCCCGCAGGGGTTGTGGACGCGCAATCCGAAGGCGGTAAAGCTCTCCGACATCCGCTATTACATGTCTGATCCCGAGGTGCGGCGGCTGGCCTGGCAATCCCGCCTGGAGCATTCGACTTGGCAGGCGAAGCCCAACGTCGGACACCTCGCGCTGGTGGATCTGGAGCGGCGCGGCAAACTGCACGCGCTCATCACCCAGAACATTGACGAGTTGCACCAGATCGCAGGCAACTCGCCGGACAAGGTGATCGAGGTCCACGGCACCGTTCGCAAGGCAGTGTGCATGAGCTGCGGCTGGCGCGGCCCGATGCTGGAGACGCTGGAGCGCGTCCGGGCTGGAGAGGCGGATCCGTCCTGCCTTGCCTGCGGCGGTATCCTGAAGAGCGACACGATTTCCTTCGGTCAGGCGCTGATTCCGGAGGTGATCGACCGGGCCATGACCGTCGCGGCGCAGGCAGACCTGCTGGTGGCGGTCGGCTCGACGCTGCAGGTCTACCCGGTGGCGGGCGCGGTGCCGGCGGCGAAGGCGGCGGGGGCGAAGGTCGCCATCATTAATGCGCAGCCCACCGCGATGGACGACATTGCGGATGCGGTCCTGCCGGGATCGATCAGCGAGATCCTGCCCAGGATCTGCGCCGGATAGCGCGCTGTGCCAGAGACTCGACCCATCATGCAGTACGAATGCCGATGACGCTGCGAGAGCGCGTGCGCCGCGCTCGGGTTTATTGGCGCTCGAGGGCGCTGTTCCAAGAGTCCCTGGTGGAGGGCCTGGCCTACACGCTGCAGCACCTCCCGCAGTCAGTGGAACTGCTCAAGCTCGACTGCGAGGGCGCGGAGTATCACCTGCTCGGCGACGACCGGTTCCTCGCGCACCTCGCCCCGCGCGAGATCTGCATGGACTACCACCGCGGGCCGGAGGCGTTGCCGGCGCAGCCCGAATATGCCCCTCAGCGGGATGAAGACGAGGCCCAGCACCAGCAGCTCCAGCACGAAATAGTCCAGGCCGTCACTGACCTTCGCGGGGCCAGTCTTCACCGAATCGATGAAGCGCATCGGGAGGGCGACGCAGCAGGATGAGACTGGCGGCACCCAAGAGAAATGTGGCGACGATACTGGTCCACAGGATGCCGCGGAAAAGGTCCAGGTTGGACTTGTAGAACGGCAACGTGTCCCTGGTCACCAGCAGGTCGGGGAACTGGAAGCAGAGTTACGCTAGCACGCTCAGCACGCCGAGCAGGCCCGAGGCGATGGCTGCGCGCCTGCCCATACTGATGCTCAGCGTGCGGGACCTTCGGCCGGCGGCGGTCAGGCCCGGATCTCCCAGTCTTCCCGGTACAGGCCCAGGGCGCGCATCGCCGGGAAATCGTTGAACGAGAACAGCACCGATTCCTCGTGCGCGCCGTGGCGGTAGGTGGCCCACGACGGCAAGCAGAAGATGTCCTTCTCCTGCCATTCGAAGCGCTGGTCGCCCACCTCGGACCAGCCGCTGCCCGAAGCCACCTGGTAGATGACGCTGCCGGTGTGGCGTACGGGATCACCGGCGGTTCCCTTCTTCAGCAGTTGCAGCCGCGCACCCATCGTCGGCATGACCGGCCCGTTCGTAAGCGGATTACGGTACTCGTGCACGGCGCCGTCCTGCTTCAGCGCCGCGTAGCTTTCGTCCCATTTGTAGAGGAAGACCGGCGAATACGGCCTGGTCCAGTTGTCTCTCGATAGCGGGGCGGGCGTTTGCACCGTTTGCGGGTGGACCTGGTAGAAGTTCGCGTCCAGCGAATTCATCAGCGGGATGTCCAGCCCGTCCTGCCAGACGCATTGCGAACCGCTGGCCTCCACGCCGTGGTCGTGCCAGGTGCCGTTGGGCGTGAGCACGAAGTCGCGCGCCCCCAGCTTGAGCCGCTCGCCGTCCACCGCGGTGTAGGCGCCGCGGCCCTTCATGATGAAGCGCAGCGCCGAGGCCTGGTGGCGGTGCGCTGACGTGAACTCGCCCGGGTTCATCACTTGCACGCCGGTGTAGAGCAATCCCGCCGCCGCGCTCCACTCCCTGCGGCCCGGGTTGACCAGCATCACCACGCGGCGCGCGGCCTTCTCGGCCGAGACCAGCTGCGCCGCCCGGCGCACCATCGGCTCCACGTCGCGCCACTTCCAGTGCACCGGGACGGACTTCGGCTGCGGGTACCAGGGCTCGATGTCGTTAGCGACGTTCCATAGCGCGCCCAGTTCGAGCGCCTCGAGGTCCCGGTAGTAGGCCTTGAGTTCAGGGGTGTCCTCGACGTTGGCCCGGCCAATGACGTTTTCGCGCTTCATGGCCTCCTAGTCTATACTTATCTTACTATTTTAAAGGAGAAAACCGTGAGAACCCTATTGCATAAGGCTGTTCTGGCGAGCCTGGTTGCGGGTCTGTTTGCCGCTGCGCCTGCGCTGGCGCAGCAGAAGGTGAAGATTGGCTTCATTACGACGCTGTCGGGCCCGCAGGGGGTGATCGGCAACGACATGCGTAACTCGGTGGAGATGGCGCTGGACCACCTGGGCCGCAAGATGGGTGGCCTGCCGGTGGAGATCATCTACGGCGACGACCAGGTCAAGCCCGACGTGGGCAAGCAGATCGCCGACGAGATGCTCAAGAAGCACCAGGTGAATTTCGTCGCCGGGGTGATCTGGTCGAACGTGATGCTGGCGGTGGCGCCCACGGTGACCGGCGCGGGCACGCTGATGATCGGCACCAACGCCGGCCCCAACCAGCTCGCGGGCAAGGAATGCAGCGAGCGCTACTTCAACACCTCCTGGCAGAACGACCAGACCCCCGGGGCGATGGGCAAGTACATGCAGGACGCCGGTCTCAACGACATCTACGTCATGGCGCCCAACTACGCCGCGGGCAAGGACATGGTCAACGGCTTCAAGCGCTACTTCAAGGGCCGCATCGTGGACGAGGTGTTCACGCGCCTGGGCCAGACCGACTACCAGGCCGAGCTCTCGCAGCTGCGCTCGAAGAACCCGAAGGCGGTGTTCGTGTTCTACCCCGGCGGCATGGGCATCTCGTTCCTGCGCCAGTATTCCGAGGCCGGCCTGCGCGGCCAGTTCCCGCTGTACTCGGTGTACACGGTGGACGAGCTCTCCATCCCCGCGGTCAAGCACGCCGCGCTGGGCCAGATCGAGACGCGCTACTGGAGCCCGGACCTGAAGAACCCGGCCAACCAGAAGTTCGTCGGCGACTACCAGAAGAAGCACGGCAGTAGGCTGCCGTCGTTCTACGGCGCGCAGAGCTATGACGGCATGATGCTGATCGATTCTGCGGTGCGCGCGGTGAAGGGCAACCTGACCGACCAGAAGGGGATGATCGCGGCGATGCGCAAGGCGGACTTTGCCTCCACACGCGGCAAGTTCAGCTATAACACCAACCACCACCCGATCCAGAATTTCTACCTGCTCAAGGCGGTGGCGGGACAGGCGGGCAAGGACCCGGTGATGGAGATCCAGAAGACGGTGTTCACCAACCACAAGGACGCCTTCTACAAGGACTGCCCGATGAAGTGGTGAGGCGCACCCCGTAGCCGAACCAGGGGCGCGGGCGACCGCGCCCCTTTTTTTCCATGATCCTCATACTCGAACAGATCCTGAACGGCCTGCAGCTGGGGGTGATGCTGTTCCTGATGGCCGCC
>SXNB01000056.1 GCA_005777205.1 Burkholderiales bacterium
GCGCTGGATGAACTCGAAGAAGATAGGCCCGAGCTGATTCTCGGAGAAGATCTGCAAGAGCAGGGCGCCCGCCTTGCCGTCCACCAGGATCCTGCGTTTCTTCAACTCGGCCAGGTTCTCGCCGTGCCCGGGGATGCGCCTGTCCACCAGCTCGTAGTAGGTATCCACCGTATCGAGCAGGCTCACGCCCTTTGCCTGCATCGCGTCCACGGTCCGGTAAAGGTCGGTCGAGCCCATCGCCACGTGCTGGATGCCCTCGCCTTGGTAACGGTCGAGGTACTCCTGGATCTGGCCTGCCTTGTCGGTGCCTTCCTCGTTGATCGGGATGCGGATTTTGCCGCAGGGGCTGGTCATGGCTTTGGATTTGACCCCGGTGACCTGGCCCTCGATGTCGAAGTAGCGTACTTCGCGGAAATTGAACAGGCGCTCGTAGAAGTCCGCCCATTCCTTCATCCGCCCCTTGTGCACGTTGTGCGTCAGGTGATCGATGTAGGTGAGGCCGTGCCCGGCGGGGTTCAGCTCGGCGCCCGGGAGCGGCTCGAAATCCACGTCGTAGAAGCCGATGTCGCCGATGTCACCGGGCTTAGCGCTGCCTTTTCCGCGCCAGCGGTCGATGAGGTAGATGATGGAGTCGCCAATGCCCTTGATGGCCGGGATGTTGAGTTCCCCCGGGCCCGCCTGCCCGGCATAGCCCCACGCGCCCAGCGATATGCAGCGCTCGTAGGCGGCCTTGGCATCCTGCACCCGGAAGGCGATGGCGCAAATGCTGGGGCCGTGCTGGCGCGCGAAGCGTTGCGCGAAGGAATCCGGCTCCGCGTTGACGATGAAATTGATCCCGCCCTGGCGGTACAGGATCACGTTCTTGTGGCGGTGGCGCGCAATGGCCTTGAAGCCCAGGTGATCGAACAACGCGCCCATCGCCTTCGGATCGGGCGCGGCGTACTCGATGAATTCGAAGCCGTCGGTGCCGGCGGGGTTGTCCCAGAGATCCATGTCAGTGTCCCAGTTCGCGCCCGGCGTCGAATGCCGCAGCATTCAACCGTCCCATCGCCTCGTCGTTGCCGAATCGCCGCACAATCTTGTCGCGCAGCACCTGCGCCGGATACGGCAGCCTCCCGGCCGCCGCCCGACACGTAATGGCACCAGCGCAAACCCTCAGCCGCCTCGAAGGCGATGTGCAGGTCGGCGTCGCCTGGCCGGATCTCGCTCGAGGAGATCCGCTCCCCGATGCGCACCTGCGAGCAGACCACGCCGTCGCGCTGCGACATGCCGGCCACCTCGGTCTTGGTGACCTCCAGCTCGGCGCAGAGCGCGGCGCGCGCGCAGGCCTTGGCGCACAGGTCGCAGCCGGTGCACAGGTCGCGACCGCTGGAGCCCGGGCGCCGGTGCGGCGGTGCAATTCACTTATGGAGATTTCCTTCGTGCGTGACGTTGTCACACCTCGATAGCACCCGGTCAACCCGGCCTGGCGAAGAAGGCGGCGAGCGCCGCGTCGTGCTCGGTAGTGTGGTGCGCCAGCGCCTGCAGTGCCGCCGACAGCTGCAGGGTCTCGTCCAGCCGTGAGGTCTGCGCCTGCCGCAGCAGGCGCTTGGCCATGCGCAGCGCCGGACCGGAGTTCGCCGCGATGCGTTCCGCCAATTCCGTCGCTGCCGGCATTAGTGCCTCCGGGGCCACGACTCGCGTCACCAGGCCGATCGCCAGCGCAGCCTGCGCGTCGATGGTGTCGCCGGTGAACGAGAGCTCCGCCGCACGCTGGTAGCCGATTGCGCGCTGCAACAGCCACGCGCCGCCGTCGCCTGGAATGATGCCCAGCTTGACGAAGCTTTCGGCGAACTTGGCCTTGTCCGAGGCGATACGGATGTCGCACATGCAGGCGAGGTCGCAGCCGGCGCCGATCGCCGCGCCAGTGACCGCGGCGATGGTCGGCACATCAAGCTGGTGCAGTGCGAGGGGGATGCGCTGGATGCCGCCGGCATAGCCCTGCGCGATCTGGTAGGGCGTGCCGGCCGCGATGCCCTTCTTGTCGCGCATGTCCTTGACGTTGCCGCCTGCGGAGAACGCGGTGCCGGCGCCGGTGAGGATCACAACCTTCACGGATTCGTCTGCACGCACCGCCGCGCAGCAGTTCACCAGCTCGTCCCACTGCGCTTGGGTGGAGAGCGCGTTGCGCTCGTCGGGGCGGTTCAGCGTCAGCGTGACGACCGCGCTGCTCTTTTGGTAGAGGACAAAATCGTTCTTCGGGCTGCTCATGGGGTGGCTCCGGGTGTCATGTTGGCGGTGACCGCGCGCCAGGCGCTGCCGGCGGCGAGCGCTGCGTCGCCGAGGCGCTCGGCGCAGCCGATGTCGCCGCCACGCGCGAGGTGCAGGTGGTCGCGCCAGCGCAGCAGGTCAAGGCTGTGGCGGTGCAGAGCGTACTCCTGCGTGAAGCCGATGGCGCCGTGCACCTGGTGAGTCATGTCGTAGACCACGTTCACCGCATGGCCGGCGACCAGCGCCGCCGCGTCCAGCAGCGCCGGCAGGCGCGGCGATCCGATGCCCTCGCGCTCGGCACAAGCGAGCGCCAGGTCCGTGATCGTGGTGCAGGCGGCGACTTCCTCAGCGGCGAGCGCCAGGCTGTGCTGGATGGCCTGGAATTGCGCCAGCGCGCGACCGAACTGCTTGCGGTCCTGAGCGTAGCGGATAGATAGTTCCAGCGCCGCGCCCAATGCGGCACCGATCTGCAGGCAGCGACCGAGGCTCAATGCGGCGTGAGCAGAGGCCGAGGCGGGCATTGGCGAGGTGGCGGCGCAGAAGTACTCGGATGGATCGTGCGCGATCGCCGCGGCGCGGTCTCCAGTGGCGAGCAGCAGCGCCATGTCGATCGGCGCAGCGGCGCGCGCCTGGGCCCGGATGATGGCCGCGGCGGCCAGCCAAGCGCCGCTGTCGTCGCCGGGAGCAGCCTCCGCGAAGCCCAGTTGCTCCACCGCGGTCAGCAGGTTCTCGCGGGTGACCTTCCCGGCGAACCACTTCTCCGCCAGGTCAGAGAACGCCCGCGAGGCTGCTTCCTCGACGAGGGGATCGGTTGCCAGGACGGGCGCGATGCTCATCGCAATCCGAGCCCGCGCGCCACGATGCCGCGCAGCACTTCGCGCGTGCCTCCACGCAGAGTCCATGAGGGCGAGTACACCGTCGTCTGCGCGAGCGCCGAGAGGTAATCGTCGCTGTGCTTCGGAAGGTCGCTGGCGAGGGCGCGGAACACCGCGATCTGCTCGCGCTCGAAGGCGTTGCCGAGGTCCTTGATGAGCGAAGCCTCCAGGTTCGGCGCCTCCCCGTTCTGCAACTGCGCAGCCACCGCGAGCGACATGGTGCGCAGGGCCATCAGTTTTGCGGACATGCGCCCCAGCGCTTCGCGCACCCTGGGCGTCGGCTTCTCCCGGGCGCAGGCCAACGCAGCTTCGACCAGGCGGATGCTGGAGAGGTAGCGCTCCGGGCCGCTGCGCTCGAAGGCGAGCTCGCTGGTCACCTGCGTCCAGCCGCCGCCCGGCTCGCCGACCAGTCGGTCATCGGGGACGAAGGCGTCGTCGAACACCACCTCGTTGAACTCTTTCTGCCCGGCCATGTTGACGATCGGGCGCGCATTCACCTGCGGGGACTTCAGGTCGACGATGAATTGCGCGAGTCCCGCGTGGCGCTGCGCGCCGGCGTCGCCAGTACGCGCGAGCACGATGGCGTAATGATTGCGGTGCGCAAAGGTGGTCCACACCTTGCGGCCCGAGAGGGTCCAGCCGCCGTCCACCTTGGTTGCGCGTGTGCGCACCGAGGCGAGGTCCGAGCCCGAGTCGGGCTCGCTCATGCCGATGGAGAAGAAGATTTCGCCGCGCGCGAGAGGCGGCAGGAACTCGGTGCGCTGCGCCTCGCTGCCGTAGCGCAGGAGCAGCGGGCCGCTCTGCCGGTCGCCGATCCAGTGCGCCGCCACCGGCGCGCTTGCCGCCAGCAGCTCCTCGGTGACTACCAGCCGATCCAGCATGGTGCGCTCGTGGCCGCAGTAGCGCTTGGGCCAGGTCATGCCGAGCCAGCCGCGCGCACCGATCCGCTGCGAAAAGGCCGGATCGTAGTTGCTGGCGAAATCGCCGCCTTTCTTCCAGCGGCCGGCGGCCAGTTCCTCGGTGACGAATGCGCGCACCTCGGCGCGCAGTGCCTCGGCCTCTGGAGGGAACTCGAAGATGGGGAAATGGAAGCGCACGTCGGGAGTGTGCCTCAACTGGCGCGGCCTTCGCGAGCGGCAATCGCGCCGGTTCGCTGCAGGGCGGGCGCATTACCTTACACATTGGCATGTGTAGAATGTGCATATGGCTACCAATCTCGCAATCGACGGCCGGCTGCTGGAAGAGGCGCAGAAGGTGGGCGGCCACCGTACCAAGAAGGCGACGGTGACCGAAGCGCTGCAGGAATACATCCGGCGGCGCAAGCAGGCCCGCATCCTGAGCCTGTTCGGCTCGGTGGACTTCGACCCGGACTACGACTACAAGAAGCAGCGCAGCCGGGCGTGACCGTCCTGGTGGACACGCCGGTATGGTCCCTCGCGCTGCGCCGCTCGCGAGTGCAAGCCGGAGCGATCCAGAAGGAGCTCGCCAGTTTGGTTGAGGAAGGTCGGGCCACGATCATCGGGCCGATTCGCCAGGAACTGCTGTCCGGTGTTAGGGAACGGGCGCAGTTCGAACGGCTTCGCGAGCATCTCGGCACGTTTCCGGATCTGCCTTTGATTACCGTGGACTACGAGGAGGCGGTGCGAGATTGCAACCTGTGCCGCGCGCGAGGCATTCAAGGCTCCCATACCGATTTCCTGCTGTGCGCCGTCGCCAGCCGGCACGGGATCCGGATTTTTACGACCGACTGCGACTTCGAGCGCTACGCACGTGTCCTGCCGTTCGCCTTGCACGTTCCCCGGGACGAGGGCTAGCCGCACGGGTTGGGCGGCCGCTGCGCGGTGCCGATGTATTCGATCGGTTACATTGCCTGGCCCACGCCGCCTCACCCCACCCGCACCGGTAGCCTGCGCAAGCCCCGGAAGCGCACGCGCCGGTCGCGCTCGGGTTCGCCGGCCAACGCGATCTTCGGGAACTTCGCCAGCAGCCGCGTGAAGGCGATGCGCCCCTCCATGCGCGCGACGTTCATCCCGACGCACACATGGTCGCCCTGGCCGAAGGCGAGATGGCGGTTGGGCTTGCGTGCGACGTTGAAGCGGTCCGGGTCCGCGAACTGCGAAGCGTCGTGGTTGGCGGCGCCGATACCGATGGTGATCGGCGTGCCCACGGGCAGGATAGACCCACCCAGCGTCATCGGGTCGAGGAGGCGGCGGTTGTTGAGCTGGATCGGGCCGTCGAAGCGCAGCATTTCCTCCACGGCGGTGGGAACCAGCGACGTATCGGCGCGCAGCGTCGCCAACTCGCCGGGATTGTTCAGCAACGCCCACAGGCCGTTGCCGATCATGGACTTCGTCAATCGATTCCCATTGCTGAAGGTCCTCGACATGAGCGACGCGGTGTGCCGGGCCGACTACTGCCGGGCCGTCGAGGGCAACGTCCTCGTCTACCACGACGCCCATCACCTGTCGGCGACC
>SXNB01000057.1 GCA_005777205.1 Burkholderiales bacterium
ACGTCAGCGGCCCGACGGTCATCGACGCCGGCACCCGGCGGCGCATGAAGGAGATCCTCGGCCGCATTCAGTCGGGCGACTACGCCAAGGAGTTCGTGCTGGAGAACAAGGCCGGCGCGCCGACTCTGCTGTCGCGCCGCCGCCAGACCGCGGAGCACCCGATCGAGAAGGTGGGTGGGCGGCTGCGCGAGATGATGCCCTGGATCCGGAAGAATCGGCTGGTCGACCAAAGCAAAAACTAGTGCCCTATCCGCACCCGATCATCGCGCGCGAGGGCTGGCCGTTCCTGGCGGCTGCGGTCACGGCGGCGTTGGTGATTGGCTGGCTCGCCGGAGGGTGGTGGTCGGCGCCGGTCTGGCTCGTGGCGCTGTTCGTGCTGCAGTTCTTCCGCGATCCGGCGCGGGAGATCCCCGGTGATCCGCAGGCAGTGCTCTCGCCCGCCGACGGCCGCATCGTCGTGGTCGGGAAGGCGCGCGACCCGTACCTGGACCGCGACGCGCTCAAGATCTCGGTGTTCATGAACGTGTTTAATGTCCATTCCAACCGTTCGCCGGTGGACGGCACCGTGAAGCAGCGCTGGTACCACGCAGGCTCCTTCCTCAATGCGGCGCTGGACAAGGCTTCGCTGGAAAACGAGCGCAACGCGCTCTGGCTGCAGACCCGCGGCGGCGTCGACATCACCTGCGTGCAGGTCGCAGGCCTGGTGGCGCGCCGAATCCTCTGTTACGCGGACCAGGGAGCGGAACTCGCGCGCGGCCAGCGCTACGGCTTCATCCGCTTCGGTTCGCGGGTGGACCTCTACCTGCCGCTGGACGCCGAGCCGGTGGCGGCGCTGGGCGACAAGGTGAGCGCCACCGAGACCATCCTCGCCCGGCTGAAGTAGGATGGGCGACATGGAGGAATTCGACGGCGCGGAAGCGAAGGCGATTCCGGCTCGCCCGCTCGGGGAACTGCGCCGCAAGGGCATCTATCTGCTGCCCAACCTGTTTACCACCGGGGTCCTGTTCTGCGGCTTCTTTGCCATCGTGCAGGCGATGAACGGGCGCTTCGAGACCGCGGCCATCGCGGTCTACGTCGCGCTGGTGCTCGATGGCATGGACGGTCGTGTTGCGCGCTGGACCAACACCCAGAGCGAGTTCGGCGCCCAGTACGACAGCATCGCCGACATGGTGGCCTTTGGCGCTGCGCCGGCGCTGGTGGCCTATACCTGGGTGCTCAAGGACCTCGGCACCGCGGGCTGGATCGGCGCCTTTATCTTTTGCGCCGCCACGGCCATCCGCCTGGCGCGCTTCAACACCAACACCGGTATCGTCGACAAGCGCTTTTTCCAGGGCCTGCCCTGTCCCGCAGGCGCCGCAGTCATGGCCGGCCTGATCTGGGTCCTGGTCGACTTCGGCCTCAGGCCCGACCAGTGGTACGTTATCGCCGGGGTCACCTGGGTCACCGCGGTGTTCGTCGGCGCCACCATGGTCTCAAACATCCCCTTCTACAGCTTCAAGGAAGTGAACTGGAAGCAGCGCGTGCCGTTGTGGGTGATTCTGGTAGCGGTGCTGGTCCTGTCCGTGGTCGCCTCGCAGCCCTCGCTGGTGCTGTTCGCGTTGTTCCTCGCCTATTCCCTGTCGGGGTACGTGATGTGGGCGATGGGGCGCCGCCCGCAGACCGTGCTGCCGGAGGAATAGTCCGGCCAGCGGCGGGAAACGGTTCCGCACTGTGGGACAGGGTCGAAATGCCGCTTCCATGCGGCCACGTAAACCGGTAGATTCGGGCTCAGGAGAAGACTAACTATGAAACTCACGACCCTTGCCGCCGCGGCCACCGCCGCCTTCGTCCTCACCGCCTGCGAGACCACGCCGCCCGAGCCGCTGCGGGCCAACGCCGGGATCCAACCCACGAAGGGCAACAAGACCTTCGGCGAAGCGACCTTCGAGCAGATGGGCGACAAGGTCAAGGTGGTGATCTTCGTGGAGGGCCTGAAGCCGGGACAGGAGCACGGCATGCACATCCATGAGGGCGCCGCGTGCGGCCCGGACGGCATGGCGGCTGCGGGGCATTTCAATCCGCACGGCAAGGCGCACGGCCGCCACACGGACGCCAGTCGACACGCCGGTGATTTGCCCTCGCTGAAGGCCAACAAGGCTGGGCGCGCCAGGGTCGAGGTGGATATGGACGGCATCACAGTCGGGTCTGGCGCCGGGAACATCATCGGCCGTACGGTGATCATCCACGCCGATCCGGACGACTTCAAGACCCAGCCCACCGGCAATTCTGGCGTACGCATCGCCTGCGGCTTGATCAAGGCCGGCTGACCATTGCTGCGCAGCTGAACAAGGCCCGTTTCGACTCGGGCCAGGAAGCGCAGCTCCTCGAGGCCATCGAGCGCTGGGTGGAGCGCGAGGTGCGGCCGCGCGTGAAGGAATTCGACCACGCCGACCGCTACCCGCACGAGCTGGTCGAGCAGATGAAGGCAATGGGCCTGTTCGGCGCCACGGTGTCGCCGGAGTACGGCGGCCTCGGCCTGCCGGCGACGGTCTATGCCCGCATCGTGATGCATATCTCTTCGGTGTGGATGGCGCTCACCGGAATTTTCAATTCGCACCTGATATTGGCGCTGGCGGTGGAGAAGTTCGGCACCGAGGCACAGAAGCGGCAGTGGCTGCCGCGGTTCGCGAGTGGCGAGGTGCGCGGCGGCCTTGCGCTCACCGAGCCCGATGCCGGCACCGACCTGCAGGGCATCCGCATGACCGCGCGCCGTGAGGGCGACACCTACGTCATCAATGGCACCAAGACCTGGATTTCCAACAGCATCGAGGGCTCCTGTGTCGCGCTGCTGGTGAAGACCGATCCCAACGCGCAGCCGCGCCACAAGGGCATGAGCCTGTTCATCGCGCCCAAGGGGCC
>SXNB01000058.1 GCA_005777205.1 Burkholderiales bacterium
CGGTTCCACCACCAGCCCCTGGTCGCAGCCGACGCCGAAATGCCGGTCGGCAAGGCGGCGTACCTGTTCGCGCGTCAGCTTGAAGGGCTCGCGGGTGCAGTCGAGCACGACGAAGTCGTTGCCCGCGCCCTGCATCTTCGAGAATTTCACAAGCACGATCTCAGTGTGTCGCACACGCGTTTCTGCGCCGCCTCGGACAGTTGCGGATAGATCGGCAGCGACAGCACCGTGGCCGCGGCCTCGTCCGTGGCCGGCAGCCGCACGCCCTCGTTGTCCGGCGCATACAGCGGCTGGCGGTGCAGCGGCACCGGGTAATAGACCATGCTGGCGATGCCCGCCGCCTCCAGCTTCGCGCGCAGCTCGTCGCGCTTCGGGTGGCGCACGGTGTACTGGTGCCATATGTGCCGGCCGCGGCCGTGCGCCTTCGGCAGCACGAGCGGGGTGCCCGCTAGCCACTCGCCGTAGCGGCGCGCGATCGCGGCGCGGCACGCGTTGAAGTCGTCCAACCGCACCAGCTTCACCCGAAGGATCGCGGCCTGGATCTCGTCCAGCCGGCTGTTGTAGCCCAGGATTTCGTGGGTGTAGGTCTTGCGGCTGCCGTGCTGGCGTAGCATCCTCAAGCGCTCCGCGTGGCGCGGCTCGCGCGCCGTCACCAGGCCCGCATCCCCAGCGGCCGCCAGGTTCTTGGTCGGATAAAACGAGAAACAGCCGAATGCGCCCCAGCTTCCCGAGCCGCGGCCGGCCTCCTCCGCGCCCAGGCTCTGCGCGCAGTCCTCGACCAGTGTGATGCCGCGGTCCCTGCACAGCGCGGCCAGTTCGGCCAGCGGCGCGGTCTGTCCATACAGGTGCACCGCGATGAGCGCGCGGGTGCGCGGCGTAAGCGCCCTCTCCACCGATTTCGGGTCCATGCAGAACGTCGCAGGATCGATGTCGACGAACACCGGCCTCGCACCGACGTAGCTCGCGGCCTCGGCGGTGGCGACGAAGGTGAACGCGGGCATGATGACCTCGTCGCCCGAGCCGATGTCCGCGGCGCGCAGCGCCAGGTGCAGCGCGTCGGTGCCGGAGTTGCAGCCCACCGCGTGCGCCGCGCCGGTATACGCTGCGAGCTCCGCCTCCAGCGCCGCGCCCTCCGGCCCCAAGATGTAGCGGCCGGATGCGAGCACGCGCTTGACGGCGGCCTCGAGCTCGCTGGACAGCTCCGCGTTCTCCGCGGCCGGGTCGGCGATGGGGATCCTGTCCTGGCTCATTTCACTTCTCCATATTGCCGCAGCCGCGACGCGACCAGCCTGCTGACTTCCAGCGCAAGGGCCAGCGCCTGCCGGCCATGCTCGCCGCTCACCGCCACCGGCGCCTTGCCCTGCGCGGCGGCGACGAAGGCGCGCGCCTGCTCCGCGAGTGCGTCATTGCCCTCGTGCGTCTCCTCAGTTTCCGTCAGCGCCCCGTCCTGCCGCCGCACGTAGCGCAGGCGCCCCGCCTGCAGGTCCGCGGACACGTACAAGTCGGACTGGAACACGCGCAGCTTCCTCACCGCCGCCTGGCTGACACGGCTGGCCGAGAGGCTCGCGACGCAGCCGTTGGCGAACTCGATGCGGGCATTGGCGATATCGATGTCGTTGGTGAGGACACGAAAGCCGCTCGCGCCTACCGCCGTGACCTCGCTTCTCGCCAGCGTCAACGCGAGGTCGAGGTCATGGATCATCAGGTCCAGCACCACGTCCACGTCGGTGCCGCGCGGCTTGAAGCCGGCGAGGCGCTCGGCGTCGATGTACAGGGGCCGGTCCATGCGCGCGGCCAGCGCCTGGAACGCGGTGCTGTAGCGCTGCACGTGCCCGGTCTGCAGCACCCGGCCGGCGCGCTTCCCGGCGGCGACGAGTTCGTCGGCTTGCGCGACCGTCAGCGCGAGAGGCTTCTCCACCAGCACGTGCGCGCCGGCGGCGAGCAGCGCGAGCGCGATCTCGTGGTGATGCTCGGTCGGCGTGGCGACGACCGCGGCATCCACCTTGCCCAACACCTCGCGATAGCCCGCGTGCACCGCGCAGTTCAGTTTTTGCGCCACCGCGCCCGCCTGCACCGAGTCCGGGTCGACGATGGCGACGAGCCGAGCGCCCTCGCACGCAGCCAGTTTCTCGGCGTGGTAGCGGCCCATGTGGCCAGCGCCGATGACTGCGACGTTCAACAGGCCCATCAGTAGAACCTGGCTTCGCCGGCGGGCCGGGTCTTGAAGCGCTTGTGCATCCAGTTGTACTGCTCCGGCATTTCCTGCACCAGCTGCTCGATGGCTTGGTTCATGCGGCGGGTGTCGGCGGCGAGGTCATCGGTGGGGAAATTGTCCCATGGCGCGCCAATGCGAAGGACGTAACCCCCTGCGCCCGGAAGCATCCGCGTCGAACAGGTCAGCACCGCCGCGCCCGAGAGGCGCGCCAGGCGCGACAGCCCCTGCACCGTGGCCGCGGGCACGCCGAAGAACGGCACGAAGAGGGCGTCCTTCGGGCCGTAGTCCTGGTCGGGCAGGTAGTAGAAGGGCCGGCCTTCCTTCATCGCCAAGAGCGTGACGCGGATGCCTTCCTGGCGCGACACCAGGCGCTGGTTGCCAAAACGCGTGCGGCCGCGCAGGAGCAGCGCCGAGAACCGCGCGTCCTTCTGGTTGGCGTACATGGACACCATGTTCACCTCGCAAGCGAGGCGCGCGAACCCGGCGTCCAGTCCCGCGAAATGGGGGGCGAGCAGGATCACCGGCTTGCCCGCCAGCGACTTCAGGTTCTCCAGCCCCTCGATGTGCCCCATGCGCTCCACGCGTTCGCGCGAGCCCCACCACAGCACGCCGCGCTCCACGATGCCGCGCACGAAGGCGCGAAAGTGCGCGCGCGCCAGCTGCTCGCGCTCGCCTTCGTCCATCTGCGGGAAGCACTTGCCAAGGTTGAGGCGCGTAACGCGGCGCCGCTCCGGAATCAGCCAGAACGCCGCCGCACCCACGGCCTCGCCCACCGCGGCCAGTAGCGCCGGCGGCAGGAAATGCGCGAGCCAGAGCAGGCCGAAAATCAGCCGGCTCATCGTATCTTGAGCTTCTTGTAGCGGTTATAGCCCCACAGGTACTGCCCGGGCAGCTCGTGGATGAGCATCTCCAGCGCGCGATTCATGCGCCGCGTCTGGGTCTCGCCCTCCAGCGCCTCTGGCAGCGGCCTGACATGCACGATGTAGCCCCGGCCCCAGGGCAGCCGCTCGCCGTAGGCGATGAGGCATTCCACGCCCTCGCGTTGGGTGAAGCGCGCGGCGAGCGTCATGGTGTACGCCGGCTTGCCGAAGAAGTCGGCCCACTCGCCTGCGCCCTCGCCCGGGACCTGGTCGGGCAGGATGCCCACGGTTTCGCGGCGCTTCAACGCCGCCAGCAACTCGCGAACGCCGGCGAGGTCCGCGCTCGCGAGGCGCACGTTCTCGCCGCCGCGGCCCTGCTCCATCACCGGCCGCAGCCACTGCAGCTTCGGCGGGCTATAGAGCACCGTGATCGGAAAGCGCTCGGCGGCGGCCTTGGCGGTGATCTCGAAGCAACCCAGGTGCGGCGTCAGGAACACGATCCCCTTGCCTTGCGCACGCGCCGCGTCCACCAGCTCCAGGCCGCGGATCTCGCGCACCAGCGACGTGACGCTTGCCTGTGGCCGCAGCCACATCGCGGGCAGCTCGGCCAGCAGCTTGCCCGACTCGGCGATCGCGGCATGGCGGGTGGCGGCGTCGGTGTAGCCGGCAGCTTCGAGGTTTTCCCTCAGGTGCCGCCGGTAAGTGGGTGAAAGCCCAACCATCGCCCACCCCAGCAGGGCTCCGAACGCGTGCGCGATCGGCAGCGGAAAAGCTGCTGCGATCTTCATCAGGACGCTGGGGAAGGAGGACATTCTTTGATATCCTTGCGCCCTTCCAATTACGGCGGGTCAGAGATGAGCGAATTCCTGTTCACATCCGAGTCGGTTTCCGAGGGCCACCCGGACAAGGTGGCGGACCAGATTTCGGACGCGGTGCTCGATGCGATTCTAGCCCAGGACCCCCGTTCCCGCGTCGCCGCGGAGACGCTGGTGAAGGACAACCTGGTGGTGCTCGCCGGCGAGATCACGACCGGCGCCCGGGTGGATTTCCAGCACGTCGCGCGCAAGACCATCCGCCGCATCGGCTACACCGATCCGAAGATCGGCTTCGACGCCGACGGCTGCACCGTCGTGGTCGCCTACGGCGAGCAGTCCCAGCACATCGCCCAGGGCGTGAACGAAGGCTCGGGCCTGGACCTGGACCAGGGCGCCGGCGACCAGGGC
>SXNB01000059.1 GCA_005777205.1 Burkholderiales bacterium
CGCACATAGTCGAGCGTCAACTCCAGGGCTTGCTGCGACTCGCCCATGGCCAGCGCCCCGATGGCGATGCGCTCGTTCTGGAAATTCTTCATGATGGAATAGAAGCCGCGGCGCGCCTCGCCCAGCAGGTTCGCCGCCGGCACGCGGCAGTCCTCGAACACCAGTTCAGCCGTGTCCGAGCAGCGCCAGCCCATCTTGTCCAGCCGCCGCCCCACCGAGAAGCCCTTCATCCCCTTTTCCACGATGAACATGGACAAGCCCTTGGAGCCGCCCGCTGGATCGGTCTTCGCGGCGACGAAATAGACGTCGGCCAGCGCGCCATTGGTGATGAACATCTTGGAGCCGCGCAGGACCCAGTCGCCGCCTTCCTGCTTCGCCGTGGTCCGGATGGACTTCACGTCCGAGCCCGCGTCCGGTTCGGTGACCGCGACCGCGCTGATGGCCTCGCCGGAAACGATGCGCGGCAGCCAGGCCTTGATCTGCTCCGGGGATCCGGCGTTTACTAGGTGCGGCGAGGCCATGTCCGTGTGGACCAGCACCGTCACCGCGAAGCCGCCGAAAGTGGAGCGGCCCAGTTCCTCGGCCAGGAGCGCGGTGGCGCGGGCGTCCAGCCCGCCGCCGCCATATTCCTCCGGATAGCGCAGACCCAGGAAACCGAGCTTCCCCATGTGCCGCAGCACCTCGCGCGGCACGAAGCCCTGCGTTTCCCAGGCCGCCGCGTGCGGCACCACCTCCTGCTCGACGAAGCGGCGGATGCTCTCGCGCAGGAGGAGCAGCGTGTCGTCGATCGGCGCAGGGGCATTCACCCCCGCATTATGGCCTATGCGAAATGGCAGGCCGCGATCAGGCCAGGGGCGATCTCGCGCAGCAACGGCGCCTCGGTGCCGCAGCGCTCGCGCTGCACCGGACAGCGGCCGTAGAAGCGGCACACGTTCGGCGCCGGATCAATCGGGCTGCGCGGCTCGCCCGCCAGCACCTGGCGCTTGGTGGGCCGCCCGCCGACGGCAGGGATCGGCTTGAGGTGCGCAAAATCTCAATTCACCGCCTTCACCTCGCCCACCAGGAGGAGGCGCCGCGCAAGCCGGCGGCGAAACTCCAGCGCCAGTAGCGGCAGGCCGACTGCGGATACCAAGTACGCCGGCAGCGTACCAACGCCGTCCACGGCGCGCGAGGCGAGCCACACGCCGGTGGATTGGCCAGTGAACAGGAAACAGGCGAACAGCGCCACCGCTGCACCGCGCGCCTCCGGTGCCATCTGCGTCGCGTGCACCTGCAGGGTGTTATGCAGCATGTAGAGCCCGACGCCGATCGCGAAGATGCTTGGCAATGCGATCGCCGCCTTCGAGGCAAGCGCCAGGCCGATGAATCCGGCCCCCGCGAGCAAGCCTCCGCCCAGCACCACGGCGCGCTCTCCGATCCATGGCAGCAGGCGCCCGGAGGCGAGCGCGAAGCACAGGCCGCCCAGTGGGAACACCGACAGCAGCGCCCCGCTCTCCCCCAGGCTGAGGCCGAAGCGCTGATGCGCGTCGTACGCCACGAACGCCAGCGGACCGTAAAGCAGTGCGCCCTCCAGGAACACCGTCGCCAGCATCACGCGCACCCAGGGATCGCGCGTCAACGCCAACATGCGCAGAAACGACTCGCGCAGTGTCAGCCCGCCCCCGGCACGCTGCGCGGTGGCCGGATTGGTGCGCAGCTCGAACCACAGCAGCGCCGCGATCCCGAGGTACAGGGCGGTGAGTGCGTAGAACACCACCTGCCAGCCGTGGCGCTCGCCCAGCCAGCCCGAGGCCATGGCCGCGAGCGCGATGCCGAACATGTGGCCGATGAGGAAGCGCGCCAGCACCGGCTGGCGCCGCTCGTAGGGCACTGCGTCGCCGATCCAGGCCATGGCGAGGGGCACGATCGCACCCACGGTGGCGCCGGTGACGAAGCGCGCCGCCACCAGTAGCGGCAGCGAAGGCGCCAGCGCGCAGGCGAGGTTGCCCGCGGCCGAGATCGCCGTGACCCAAAACACCATCCGGTACTTGCCGACTCGGTCGCCGATGGGGCCATTCACCACCTGCAGCAGGCCGTAGGCGATGCCGAAGGCGGTGATGACCACAGAGGCACCGCCCACCGTGGTACCGAAGGTCTGTGCGAGCAGCGGCAGCAGTGGATCGGGCGCGCGCAGCGCAGCGGCGCTGGCGAACGCGGCGAGCGACAGGACGACCACGGCGCGGCTGCTCACCGCTTAGGCGGGACGGGCATCGGGCCGCGATGGTACCCGAAGCACACCGACGGCTAGCGCCCGATGCGCGCGATCACCGGCGCCACCGAAACGTCTTCGGGGCAAGGCGAAGCGCCGCTCAGGACGCGTGCACCGCGCCCCCGCGTGCCCCTTGCCGCGTGAACCGCTGCACGACCATAATGAGGACCAAAGTCGGTGGTCGCCGCGCCGATAAACAAGGAGAGCCCGCCATGCTGCGCATCCTAGTCCGGATGGCAATCGCGACGATTGCCCTGTTCGCCCTGCAGGCCGCGGCGCAGGACACCTGGCCGTCGCGACCAGTCAAGCTCGTCGTGCCGTTCCCGGCCAGCGGCCCGCTCGATGTGATGGCGCGCCTCATCGGCCAGAAACTCGGCGAGAACCTCGGCCGGCCGATGGTGATCGAGAACATCGCCGGCGCGACGGGCAGCATCGGCGCCAATGCGGTGGCGCGCGCGGCGCCGGACGGCTACACGATCCTCCTCACCGTGGACCTGCCGCTGGTGATGTTCCCCGCGGTGGCCGACAAACTGCCCTACGATCCGCGGGCGGACTTCCGTCCGGTCGCGAGCCTCGCAACCGGCGAAAACGGCCTGTTCGTGAACGCGGCACTGGGCGCGGCCACGGTAGCCGAACTGGTCGCTATCGCGAAGGCGCAACCGGGCAAGCTCGCGTTCTCGTCGGCTGGCATCGGTTCGCCCGCGCATTTCGCGGGCGAACTGTTCAAGCGCGCCGCCGGGGTCGAGATGATCCATGTGCCCTACAAGGGCGCCGCACCGGCGATGAGCGCCGCGCTCTCGGGCGAAGTCGGCCTGATGTTCGGCCCGATCACGCAGGGCATGCCGCATGTGAAGTCCGGCAAACTGCGCGTGCTGGCCGTCACCGGCGCCGTGTCCTCGCCGCTGCTGCCCAGCGTCAAGCCGCTCATCGAGCAGGGATTTCCGGGGCTGATCGTCAGTAACCGTTACCCGGTGATGCTGCCCGCGAGCACGCCGGATGCGGTGGCGAGTGCCGTGACCGCCGCGTTCAAGGCGGTGATGGACGATGCCGCGATCCGCGGGCGCCTGGAGGCGATCGGCCTCACGCCGTCCTGGGAAAACGCGGCCGAGCTGGCACGCGCGATCGACGCGGACCTCAGGCGCTGGAGCGAGCTCGCCCGGATCGCGGGGATCACGGCGCCGCGCTGAAGCGCGCGGCGTAGCCGAACGCGACCGGGTAGGCCGTCTTACCAATGGTGCGCTCAGACGGGGGCGGCGGGGCCGATCGAACGGGCGGCGGGCCCGTACTCGCCGGCCGGCCCACGCCCCACGAGCGGGTGTCGCACAGGGCTTCCAGATGACGTCCGCCCATGACGATGTCGTCAATGTCGATGCACTCGTAGCCCGTATGGTTGACCGCCGTGCGCGAGAAATTCAGGTCGATCCGCCGATCGCGCAGTGCCACAAGCTGCAAAGCCGGCGTCATCTCGTGCAGCACCACGGCGTCGCCCGGCACGCTGTGCCGGTAGGCGGCGATGATCTGCGGCAGCAGCCCGAGCAGCAGCGAGCCGCTCAGTCCGATCGCGAGACCCTGCGGCTCGTCCGCACGAACAACGGCGTGCCCGGCTATTCCTCCATCGCCTTGATCTGCTGGCTGAGCGACCGCTGCGACACGTGCAAGCGCTGCGCCGCGCGGGTGAAACTGAGCGCCTGCGCGAGTGCGGCGAAGTAGCGCAGATGACGCAGTTCCATGCGTTTCCTGTATTGATCAATACCAACTATATACTGGACAGCTGCTTCACGGGCGTCAAGAATCGTGCTTTCCTCCGATTAGGTAAACGATGAACCGATCCAGAGCAACCCGTTCAACGGTGCAGGCCCCATCGGTTGAGCGCATCATGGCGCGCTGCGATGAGCTGGCACGGCACTCGGAGCTTTCGGGCGGCCTGACTCGCGTCTACCTCTCTCCGGAGCAGCGCGCGGCCAACGAGCGGGTGCTCGACTGGATGCGCGAGGCCGGCATGAGCGCGCGGCTCGATGCGGCCGGTAACTGCGTCGGGCGCTATGAAGGCGAGCGGCCTGGCCTGCCCGCACTGCTGCTTGGCTCGCACCTGGACACCGTGCGCGACGCGGGTAAGTACGACGGCATGCTCGGCGTCATCGCAGCCATCGAATGCGTGCACATCTTGAACGCATCTGAGCGGCGGCTGCCCTTCGCAATCGAGGCAATCGGTTTCGCAGACGAGGAAGGCACGCGATTCAACGCGACGCTGCTGGGCAGCCGGGCGGTCGCCGGAACGTTCAAGCGAGAGGTTCTCGATAGCGTGGATGTGAGTGGGGTCAGCATGCGCGACGCGATGCGCGAGTTCGGCCTGGACCCCGATCGCCTGCAGCAGGCGGCGCGCCAGAGAAACGACGTGCTGGCCTTCGTGGAACTGCACATCGAACAAGGGCCGGTGCTCGAAGCCGAAGGGCTGCCAGCCGGAGTGGTCACGGCGATCAATGGTGCGACGCGACTTGCGGTCGAGCTCGACGGGCTCGCCGGCCACGCCGGCACCGTGCCGATGAACCTGCGGCAGGACGCACTCACCGCTGCCGCCGAATGCGTGCTGGCCATCGAGCGGCGATGTGGTAGTGCCGGCGAACTCGTCGGCACGGTTGGCAAGCTTGAAACACTGCCAGGTGCGGTCAACGTGATCCCAGGCAAAGTGCGGTTCACGGTCGACATCCGATCGCCGAGGGACTCCGATCGCCTTGAGGCCGTGACCGAGGTCGTTGCGCAAATGCAGTCGATCGCGAAGCGTCGCAGCGTCGCGATCAAGGTCACGAAGACCCACGAAGGTGGTGTCGCGGCGTGCGCGCCGTGGCTCATGGGGCAGATCGGCACGGCGATCGCCGCAGAGGGCATCGCGGTCCGAATGTTGCCGAGCGGCGCCGGCCATGAAGGCATGGCGATGATCGAGCTGTGCGACATCGGCATGCTCTTCCTGCGCTGTAAGAAAGGCATCAGCCACAACCCGGCCGAGGCGATCAGCGCCGTGGATGTCGAAACCGGCGTGCGCGTGTTCCTGCGCTTCATCGAGGATTTCCAGCCTAAAGCGCACGCGTGAAAAGCCTGCTGAACCCACTTGCAACGGAACTGGAATGACCCCCGTCCAATACCAATCCCTTGACGCCTGGATCGACGCTCACTTTGACGAGGAGGTGCGATTCCTGCAGCAACTGGTACGCGTGCCCACGGATACGCCGCCGGGCAACAACGCGCCGCACGCCGCACTCACGGCTGAGTTGTTGAAGGCGTTCGGCTTCGCGGCGGAAGCGCACCCGGTTCCCGCGACGGACGTCAAGGCTGCGGGCTTGCAATCGATTACCAATCTGGTGGTGCGGCGCAGATACGGTGCGGGCCGCACAATCGGCTTGAACGCCCACGGCGATGTGGTGCCGCCGGGTGATGGCTGGACCCACGATCCGTACGGCGGTGAAGTGGTTGATGGCAAGCTTTACGGTCGCGCCACCGCGGTGAGCAAAAGCGACTTCGCGACTTACACCTTTGCCACGCGAGCCCTCGAATCGCTCGGTGCGCCGCTCAAGGGCAGCGTAGAGTTGTATTTCACCTATGACGAAGAATTCGGCGGCGAGCTCGGCCCCGGCTGGCTGCTCCAGCAGGCACTGGTCAAGCCCGACTTGCTGATTGCCGCGGGCTTCAGCTATCAGGTGATTACCAGCCACAACGGTTGCCTGCAGATGGAAGTGACCGTGCACGGCAAGATGGGCCACGCGGCGGTGCCGGATACCGGCGTCGACGCACTGCAGGCCGCCACGCGGATTCTCAACGCGCTGTACCACCAGAACTCGCTTTACCAACAGTGGCCGAGTCAGGTCAAGGGCATCACGTATCCGTACCTGAATGTCGGCCTGATAGAGGGTGGCACCAACACGAACGTGATCCCCGGCAAGGTGGTGCTCAAATTCGACCGTCGCATGACGCCCGAAGAAGATCCCGTTGAAGTGGAGGCCACGCTGCGGCGGGTGATCGCCGGCGCCGTGGCGCAGTCGCCTGGCGTGGCGATCAAGTTCACGCGTCTCCTCCTCGCCCAGGGGTTGAAGCCGCTGCCCGGCAATCGGCCGCTGGTGGAGGCACTGTGCCGGCACGCCAGTGCGGTTTTTGGCGAGCCGATCAGTGACTCGGGCACGCCGCTCTACACCGACGCACGCCTGTTTTGCGAGCGTGGCATACCCACGGTGCTCTACGGCTGCGGCCCTCGCACGGTGTCGGAGAGCAACGCCAAGCGTGTTGACGAACACATCGAACTGGATGACCTGCGGCGCGCCACCAAGGTGGTGGCGCGTTCACTGGGCGATCTGTTGAGCTGAACAGCCAGACCACTGGTGAGGCGAGCGGCGTCGCCGCGAACGACTCGTCAAGGATGCGAACGGCTTCGTCGACGAACGCCCGATCGATGAACGCCTCCACCACGCGGCCCGGGCTCAGGTCTTCCAGGTCAAGACGAAACTCTTCGCCCGGCGGACTGCCTTCGCCTCGCGGCTTGCATTCGATTTCAAGCTCGATGTCCCGCACAGCCGGTGGCAGCCCACGAAAGCTGCGCAGCACCTCCGTGCGCACCACGCAGACGGCGTTCGCTTCCATCACGGTGCGGTGACTGGAGCGCAACTGCAGCCAATGCGCGGCTACTGCAACGGCAGGCCTGCATAGACGATGATCTCGCGCCAGCGCTTCGATTCCTGCGCGATGTAGGCGCCGAAGGCCTCCGGCGTGCTGGTCGAGATCTCGATGTTCCACTTGGCGAAGGTGCCCTTCAACTGCGGGTCCGCCAGGGCGAGCGCAATCTCGGCATTGAGCTTCGCCACGATGTCTTTGGGCAGCCCCGCCGGGCCGACGAAGCCCCACCAGAAGTGCACGTCCACGCCGGGCACGCCCTGCTCCGCGAGCGTGGCCACATCGGGCAGCGAGGGCAACCGCTTCGGTCCGGTGACCGCGATGGCGCGGATCTTCCCCGACTGGAGATGGCCGATGGGCGCGGGCATGCCATCGAACATGGCGTCGATCTCCCCGCCCAGCATCGCCGTGTAGGCCGTGGTGCCGCCCTTGTAGGGTATATGGGTCATCTCCAAGCCCGCGGCGCGGCGGAACATCTCGCCCGCGAGGTGGTGCACGCTGCCCTGCCCCGGCGAGCCGTAGTTCACCTTGCCGGCGTTCTTCTTCGCCCAGTCCATGAATTCCTTCAGGTTCTTTGCCGGGACGTCGGGCTTCACCATCCACAGGTAGGGTCCCCGCGCGATCTCGATAATGGGCGTGAAGGCGGTGGCCGGGTCGTAGGGCGGATTCTTCATGGCGGCCGGCGCCACCGCGAGGTTTGCGGCGACGCCGAACAGCAGTGTGTGGCCATCGGCTGGCGCGCGAGCAACGGCCGCTGCGGCGATCGTCCCGGCAGCGCCGGCGCGGTTCTCGATCACCACCGGCTGGCCGAGCCGCTCAGCGAGCTTGGCGGACACCTGCCGCAGCGTCAGGTCGGTGGCGCCGCCCGGCGGGAAACCGTTTAGGACGGTGACCGACTTTGAGGGGTAGGCCTGCCCCCACGCCGCACCGGCAGACAACAGGACCACGAACAGCAGGCTGTTCCTCATGTCACTCCTCCCAGATTGAATTCCTTGAGCGCGTGCTCGCGCAATTTCGTCTTCTGCACCTTGCCGCTGGCGGTCATGCCAATGGCCTCGAAATCCGCCACGATACGCAAGTAGCGCGGCACCCGGAAATTGGCGCAGCGCGCCTTGGCGTGGGCCAGCAGTTCCGCCTCGCTCGCCCGCGCGCCGTCCTTCAGGGTCACGTAAGCGCAGCCTACCTCACCGAGGCGCGGATCCGGCACCCCCACTACCTGCGCCGTCTCCACCGCCGGGTGCGACAGCAGCACTTCCTCGACTTCGGCCGGCGCGACATTCTCGCCGCCGACGCGGAACACGTCCTTCAGCCGCCCCACCATGCGCAGCCGGCCCTCGGTATTCAATTCGCCCAGGTCTCCGGTGCGCAACCAGCCATCTTCCGTGAAAGCCTTCGCGGTTGCCTCAGCGTTGTTGCAATAGCCTTTCATGATGCTCCAGCCGCGCACCTGGATCTCGCCCCCCGGGGAGATGCGGATCTCGAGGCCTTCATGCGTCTTTGCCAAGCCCTGCACCCGCAGTTCCTCGGGGTCGCGCCAGTCGTTCATCACCACGTTGGGCGAGGCCTCCGACAGCCCGTAGGCGGCGCAGACATGCTTCATGCCCAGCTTGTCGATGATGGCGCGCATGGTCTGCGGACCAGAGGCGGCCCAACCGCCGCGCAGGTGCAGTTTCCGTCGCGCGAAGCTCTCGTCGCCCATCAGCATCTGGAAGATGGTGTCATTGCCCGAGATAAGCGTGCAGCGCTCGCGCTCCAGCATCTCCAGAACCGCGCTGGCCTCGAAGGTGGGCAGCGTGACGACGCAGCAGCCGAAGCTGAGCGACATCAGCGCCGAGAGCGTCGAGCCGCCGACGTGGAAGAACGGGCGGCAGTTGAAGTAGCGATCCTCGGCCCGACAGCCAATGCGCGTGCCCGCGGCCCAGGCGTTCCTGAGCATGTTGTCGTGCGTCAGCATCACGCCTTTCGGATAGGCGGTGGTGCCGGAGGTGAACTGGATGAGCAGCAGGTCGGAAGGCGACGGACCGGCCAACGGCTTCGCCTCCGCACGCCAGTTCACCTGGAGCAGCGAGATGCACTGCAGCGCTGGCAGCGCCGCGCGCACCTCGGGCATTATCGCCGCGAAATCGATCGTGAGGAAAGTCTCCTGGTAGTAGAGCGCCTTCGCCCCGGACTGTTTCAGGCAGAACACGACCTCGCTAGCCTTGAAGCGCGTGTTCACCGGCACCGTCACCGCGCCGATGAGCGCCGCGCCGTAGAACAAGGACAGCCATTCCTCTCCGTTGCCCATCAGGATGCCCACCCGGTCGCCATGTCCCAGGCCGCGCGACTGCAGGTCGGCGGCGGCATGGCGCGCCCTTGTCTGTAATTGAGACCAGGTTAGGCGCGCCGTAGGCGTGACCAGCGCTTCGTCGCCACCGCGTTCATGCGCGTTGGCCTCCAGAAGCTGGCCGAGCGTAACGGGTTCCCAGCTCACGGCTTGCCCAGCCCGCCACCCTGCTTCAGATGCGCCACGATAGCGTCGATCTCGACCTGTAGCGCCGCGGCGCGCGCGGCGTCCTCGGCCGTGTCCACGCAGCGCTTGGCGAAGCGCAACGCTTTTGGCGGCGCCTCGCAGATCGTCTTTGCGATCACCGCCAGTTCCCTCTCCAGCTCCGCCGCCGGCACGATCCGCGACACGAAACCGTGCTGCTGCGCCTCTTCCGCCGGCAGGCAGCGCCCGGTGAACATCAGGTCCTTGGCGAGGCGCGCACCCAGCACGCGCGGCAGCCGTTGCGTTGCGCCGACGGTGCCCCGGACCGCCTCGGGCGTCGCGAACCACGCCTCCGGCGTGGCGACGATGAAATCGCAGGCGCCGGCGATCTCCACGCCCGAGCCCACCGCCGCGCCGGTCACCACCGCAACCGCCGGCATCGGCAGCGCTTCCAGTGCGGAGTACGCCGCGAACGCCTTCATGCGCCGCTCGCGCGTCCGGGCCTCGTCCATGCCCTGGCGCTCCTTGAGGTCGGCGCCGGCGCAGAACACCGCGCCCGCGCCGCGCACCAGCACCAGGCGCACCGCTTCGTCGGCAGCTGCGGCCTGGGCCGCGTCCAGCAGTCCTTCGCACATCTCCAGGTTGAGCGCGTTGCGGATCTCGGGACGGTTCAGGGTGATGGTGACCACGCCGCCGGCCTTCGCGTAAAGGATGCTCATATGGCCTTCGCCGCCTTCAGTTTCTCGATTTGCTCGGCGGAGTACCCCAGCCGTTCGCGCAGGATGGACTCGGTCTGCTCTCCCAACGCCGGCGGTCGGCCGATCGCGGGGTTGTCCCAGCCGAGGAACTTGAAGGGCAGCGCCAGCGCCTTGAATTCGCCCACGCCCGGATAGTCGAAGCTGCCCACCAGCTGGCGTGCCCGCACGTGCGGGTCGGCCAGAATCTCGGCGACGTCGTTCACCGGGCCGATCGGGACTTCGGCCGCATCCAGCGCAGCGATGAGCGCGTCGCGATCAATGGTGGCGATCTTCCCGGTGAGCATGGGCATGACGTCATCGCGCTTCTCCACGCGAAGTTCGTTCGTACCGAACGCCCTGCCCCAGTCCTCAAGGCCGAGCGCGCGGCACAGGGGTTCCCAATGCTGGTCGCTGGCGGTGATGTGAGCGAAGCGGCCGTCCTTGCAGCGGAAGGTCGCCGAGGGCACGCGCCCCGGATGCTCGGTGCCCAGGCGCGGAGGAACCTCGCCCAGCGCGAAGTAGCGCGCAGCGGCCAGGGTCAGCAACGACACCTGCCCGTCCAGCATGGAGAAATCCAGCCGCGCGCCGCGG
This sequence comes from Burkholderiales bacterium, assembly GCA_005777205.1. Classification (GTDB taxonomy): domain Bacteria; phylum Pseudomonadota; class Gammaproteobacteria; order Burkholderiales; family SG8-39; genus RBG-16-66-20. The sequence goes on from SXNB01000059.1 coordinate 10,703, forward strand.
CCGGTCTTCTCGCGGCCGGCCAGCATGGCGAGGATGCCGATGGCCACCCATAGGCCCGAAGTGAGGTCGGCCACCGGCAATCCAGGCTTCACCGGCCCGCCGCCCTTCTCGCCAGTGAGGCTCATGATCCCGCCCATGGCCTGGAACACGGTGTCGTAGCCCTTCTTCTGCGCATAAGGGCTGGTCTGGCCAAATCCAGTGCAGGAAACGTAGGCGAGGCGCGGGTTGAGCGCCGAGAGCGTGGCGAAGTCCAGGCCGTAGCGCCCGAGCGTGCCCACCGGGAAATTCTCCACGAGCACGTCCGCCTGCAGCGCCAGCTCGCAGATCACGGCCTGACCCTCGGGCTTGCGCAGGTTGACGGTGATGGAGGACTTCGAGCGGTTGCAGGCGAAGTAGTAGGCGCTGTCGGCGGCGAGCTGCGGCTCGAAGCCGCGCGTCTCGTCGCCCGCGCCGGGCTGCTCTACCTTGATCACCGTGGCGCCCAGTTCAGCGAGGATCATGCTGGCGAAGGGGCAGGCGAGGACGCGGGAGAGGTCGAGGATGGTGACGTGATCGAGGGGCTTCATCGCTTCACCTCAGCGCCAGCGAGGCGATGCCGGCCAGCACCAGCACCGCACCGGCCAGCGTGCGCCCTGCGAGCTCCTCGCGGTTCCTGAGGATGAACACGCTCACCGGGAAGATCAGCAGCGGCGTGGTATGCACCACCAGCACCGCGAGCGCGATCTCCATGCGCACCATAGCCTCGGCAATGAAGATGGAGCCGCAGGAGGTGGTGATGCCGCAGGCAACGTAGAGGCCGATCGCGGTCCGGTCGGCGGCACGGAACTGCGCCCGTACCATTCCCCAATCGCGCGTCACCGCGAGCTGGAGCGCCAGCGCCGCCACGGAAGCGACCACGCTGCCCAGCGCCGACTCGTGCCAGCTGCGCATCGCGAGCCCGCGGAACACGTTGCCGAAGCCGAAACCGGCGACTGTCAGCAGACCCGCCAGCAGGCCCCTGCGCGCCTCGACGACACCGACACTCGTCGCGCCTACGCGCGGCTGCGTCAGCCACAGCCCGAACCAGACCAGCGCCATGAGCCCGATCTCCAGCCAGCCCAGGCGTTCGTCCGCGAGCAGCCAGGCGCCGATCAGCGCGAAGGCGGGCGAAGTGGAATGGAACACGCTCGCGCGCGACGGCCCGAGCAGTTTGACGGTGTCGAACAGGAAGCGCCGCCCGAGGAAGGTGCCGACCACGCCGCCCAGCGCAAACAGCCCGGCACCCTTCCAGTCCCAGGACCAGGGCGCAGCGCGCAAACCAAGCTCCAGCGCGTACACCAGCGCCGGGAACAGCACGTTGACCGTGAGCACGATGAAGAAGCCAGCCTCCAGCGGCATGCGTGCCACGGCGTAACGCGTGATGAGGATGTTCGAGCCAAAGCTCAGCATCGCCAGCAGGGCCAGGGTGATGCCCATGCATTCCTACGGCTTCCCGAAAGAACGCATGCGCCGGTTCACTTCGCGCCCGCGCTCGAGCGCCTGCTCCAGCGGCAGGTCTGCGACTTGATGGAACAACTGCTTTGTGGTGGCCATGGCTGACCGCTTCACCGCGGCCAGCTTCTCCGCCAGCGCCATCGCCTCCCGCATCAGGTCCGTAGCGGGCACCACGCGGTTCACCATGCCCAGCGCGAGCGCCTTCTGCGCGCCGATGGGCTCGCCCAGCGCCACGAGTTCGAAAGCGGCCTTGCGCCCGACCTGGCGCGACAAGTTCGACATCACGATCGCGGCCACGATGCCGTGACGCGTCTCCGGGTAGCCGATTTTCGCGTCCTCGGTCATCACCGCAATGTCGCCCGCGATCGCCAATCCCGCGCCGCCGCCCATCGCCGCGCCCTGGATCGCGGTCACCACGGGCTTGGCCATTTTCGAGAACGCAAGGTGCAGTTGCATCGTCAGCTCGGCGCGCGCTTCGACGAGATCGCGGTTCTCCGGCGTCAGGTCCTTGAATTCAGACAGGTCGGCGCCGGCGCAGAAGCCCTGCCCCGCGCCCGCCAGCACCACGCTGCCAACGGCCTCGTCCTTGTCCGCGGCGCACAGCGCCTCGAGCAGCTGCCGCGTCAGCTCGCTATTCAGCGCATTGCGCTTCTCCGGCCGGTTTAGGGTCAGGATCCGGACCGCGCCACGGTCCTCCAGTAACAGCACGCTCATGCCATCCCCACGTTCCGGCGCGCGTGCTCGAGTTCCGCCACCAGCCGCCGCATCACCTCCGCCGCCGGCAGGATCTCATCCACCAGTCCGGCGGATTGACCGGCCTCGACCTTACCCCAAGCGACATCGCCGTCCAGCGCGGCCTGCTTCAGGCTGGCGGAATCGAACAGCTTCTCCAGTTCCTCAGCCGTGGCGCCGGCGCGCTCAGCGGCAGCGTACTTTTCGGAAAAACCGTTCTTCAGCTGGCGGATGGGATGCCCGCCGCGGCCGACAAAGGCGGTGTCGCCCACGCCCGCCTTGAGAACCGCCTCCTTGTAGGCCGGGTGCACGCTCGCCTCCGGCGTGGCGATGAAGCGCGTCCCCAGCTGCACGCCCTCGGCACCCAGCGCCAGCATGGCCGCGACGCCGTAGCCGTCAGCAATGCCGCCGCTGGCGACCACCGGCAGCTTTACCGACTTCACCACGCGGCGCACCAGCACAAGGGTGCTCACTTCCGCCGGCGGCGGGTGGCCGCCCGCCTCCGCGCCGTCCACCACCAGCGCGTCCACGCCCGCGGCCTCGGCCTTGAGCGCATGCTCGACCGAGGCGACGACGTGGAGCCACTTCGTGCCGATGCCGCGGAAGCGCGCGAGATGCCCGCGCACGCCGCCCTGTGAAGCGACCATCACCGGGATACGCGCCTCGTGGGCGATGTCCAGCAGTTGCGGCGTGCGCGGATTGTTGAGCGGAATGTTCACCGCCCAGGGTTTCGCGGTGCCCGCCTTGATCTCAGCGACCGCCTTCGCGAAATCCTCCACCCGCATCGGCCCGCCAGCGAGCACGCCCATGCCGCCCGCGTTCGACACTTCGATGACGAGCGTGGAGTTGGATGAGGCCCAGCTCATCGCCGCCTGGATGATGGGATGCTCGATGCCAAGCAACTGCGTGATGCGGGTCTTCATTTCGCGGCTTCGCGCTGGATGAAGCGCCGCGCTTCCTCCGAGAGTTTCTCAAGCGCGACCTCGAGGCAGGTCTGCTCCTTCGCGCTGAGGCAGCCAAGGAAGGCGTCGTTGCGTTCCGCGGCGGCAACGATCAGGCCGTCGTAGACCTTGCGGCCGGCGGAGGACAGGCGCAGCTTCACGCCTCGGCCATCCATCTTGTCATCCGCGCGCAGCACCAGCTTGCGCGCCGAGAGCCCGGACACCACGCGGCTCATCTGGCTCTTGTCCACGCCCGCGGCCCGAGACAATTCGTTCAGCGACTGCGGCTGGTCCGCCCCCCCCAGCAGCGCCACGGTGCGCCACTCCCACAGGCTGACGCCGAACTCGCGCCGGTAGCGCATCTCCGCGCCACGCGACAGCAGGTTCGCCACCCGGTGCAGGCGGTAGGACAGCAGTTCCTTGATGGTGGGCGCGGCGCGCTGGAGCATCGGTCGTCGCTCAGTCGTCAAAGAACGGCGTTTCGCCGTCGCCGCGCAAGCGGATGTCGAAGCGATAACGTCCCTCGCCCTCCTTCTTGGCCACCAGCAACGACCGGCGCGCAGCCGGCACCGCGTCCAGCACCGGATCGGCGCCGGTGTCGAAGTACAGCGTGGTCCTGAGGATGCGCATCAGGCCGGAGAACATGAGCATGACGTTCACGTGCGGCCGGCGTCCCGGCGGCGCGCCCGGCAGGATGGTGCGGAAGCGGTAGACGCCTTCCTTGTCGGTGGCGGCGCGCCCCCAGCCCAGGAAATCCTGATCCGCTTGGGCGTGCCGCGGATCGGCGGCATGGCGGTAAATGCCGGCGGCGTCCGCCTGCCAGATCTCGACCACCAAGTTCTCCAGCGGGCTGCCGTCTTCCTGTGCCACGCGGCCGAGGATCTCGATCGGCTGGCCGCGCGCCGGGCGGCCTTCCAGTTGCGTCAGGTCGTTCGCGCCCGCGTCCACGTAGCGCTGCGGGAAGAACGGCCCGGTGGTGGCCTCACCTGTCGGCACAAGGCGCGTCATGGCTGCTCCGGCGTCGCGCCCCTGCCGCGCAGCACGATCTTGTGCTCGAACACCAGCTCGTTGTACGGGTCGCCGGTCGGCGGGACATGCTTCGCTACCAGCCGCTCGCGCGCCGCGCCGTCCGGCACTGCGTTGAAGATCCGGTCCTGCGCGTTGAGCGGCTCGCCCGGAAAATACATCTGCGTCACCAACCGCGACAGCCACACCTTGCCAAACAGCGAAAAATGCACGTGCGGCGGGCGCCACCAACCGTCGCGCGTCGGCGCCGGGTAGGCGCCCGGCTTCACCGTGCGCAACTCGAAAGCGCCGGTCTTGTTCGTCACCAGCCGCGCGGCGCCGTAGAAATTCGAATCCACCGGCGCGTGGTCGTCGTCCAACGGATGGATGTAGCGCCCGGCGGCGTTCGCCTGCCACATCTCCACCACCGCACCCGGCACCGGCGAGCCGTCCTCGTCGGTGACGCGCACGCGCAGCCGAATCACCTGCCCGATGGCTTGCTTCGCGCCGTGACCGGCAATGTCGCCGCCCAGCAGGCTGACGCGCTTGGCCACGTCCAGCGGCCCGGTCAGTTCCGAGAGGGTCGGCGCGCGCTTCACCAATGGCTGCGCCGGCGTGCGCCACGGCGTCTGCGGATAGCCGGCGATGATGCGCGAGGGCTGGGTACGCTCGTCGCGAGGCAGGATGGTGTAGCAGTCGCTCATTTGAAGCGCTCGAACTGGCGCACCGGCGCCTTGCGCGGCGGCGTCCGGGGATTGACCGCGCCCAGGCCGGCGACGGTCTCGGGCTGGTACTCGCCCGGCACGCCGACCGGGACCTCTCCGGTGATGGTGACGCGCTCCATCATGCGCCGATGCGGGTAGTAGTCATGCGGCGCATAGTGGTGCACCGAGCGGTTGTCCCAGATCACGACGGTGTCCACCTGCCACTTCACGCGCAGTTGGTACTCGGGGACGCCTGCCTGCGCGTAGAGGAACTGCAGCAGCGCCTGGCTTTCGTCGTCCTTCATGTCGCGGATGCGGATGGTGAACTGCGGATTGACGTAGATCACCCGGCGGCCGGACTCCGGGTGCACCGCGACCACCGGATGCCACGGATTGGGGAACTCGTCCTCGATCTCCCGTAACCGCTTGCGGTGGTCCGGCGTGTTGTTGAACAGGGACCGGAACGGCTTGAAGTCGTGCAGCGCCTCCAGGCCGTGGATGTGCCGCTTCATGCGCTCGGACAGGCCGCGGTAGGCCGCGGTCATGCTGGCAAAGCAGGTGTCGCCGCCGGCGGGCGGCAGCACGCGGGCACGCAGCATGGTTGCCATGGGCGGATTCGGACGGAAGGTCTCGTCGGCGTGCCAGATGTCGGTACGCGCGGCCGGATGCTCCTCCGAGTAATCCAGCAGGATCACTTCGGGCTTGTTCTCCAAGTTGGGCGAGAACGGGTGCACCGAAAGCTTGCCGAAGCGCGCGCCGAAGGCCATCTGGTCCTCCAGCGCGATGGCCTGGTCGCGGAACACCAGCACCTCGTAGCGCACCAGCGCCTCGCGCAGGGTACGGAACACGGCGTCGTCCAGCCGGCCCAGGTGCACGCCGCGCACCTCGGCGCCAATGAAACCGTTGATGGGCAGGATTTCGGTGCTCATGCGTCCCTCCGTCAGTCCAGCTTGGCTCCGGAGACGCGCACCGCCTCCGCCCAGCGCGGCAGTTCCTCCTTCACCAGCGCGGAGAACTGCGCCGGGGTGATCGGCCCCCACGGCTCCATGCCGATCTTCACCAGGAACTCGCGGAACTCTGGCGTCTGCTGGAACTTCTGCATCTCCGCCGACAACCGCGCCACCACCGCAGGCGGAGTCGCCGCCGGCACCGAGACGCCCTGCCAGGCCTGCCAGTCGAATCCCGGCACGGTCTGCGCGATGGGCGGCACCGAGGCGACCAGGCCGTTCTGCTTCGACGCCGAGGTGCCGTAGGCGATGATCTTGCCGGCGCGAATTTGCGGCAGCGCCACGGCGGCATCCGAAAACATGATGTGGACCTTGCCGGGGATCAGGTCGATGAAGGCGGCCGGCGTGCCCTTGTAGGGGATGTGCTGCATCTCCAGCCCCAGCCGGCGCTTCAGGTCCTCCATGAACAGGTGGTGCGCACTGCCGTTGCCCACAGAGGCGTAGTTGAACTTTCCCGGACTGGCCTTCACGTGCGCGATCAGCTCGGCCAGGCTGCGAGGCGCGAACGCCGGCGAGCCCACCAGGAAGAAATTGACCGTGCCGATGAGGGACACCGGCTGGAAGTCGCGCAGCGGGTCGATCTGCGGGCTCTTGAAAAGCGCTGGCGCGATGCCGAAGGTGGTGCTGGTGGAAATGAGCAGCGTGTAGCCATCAGCCGGGGAGCGCGCGACCTGCTCGGCGCCCAGCAAGGTGCCGGCGCCGGCCTTGTTCTCGACCACCACCGTCTGGCCCAGCGCGGCGCCGAGCCGCTCGGCGACCGTGCGCCCGAGCACGTCGGTGAGCCCGCCCGGCGGGACCGGCACCACCAGCTTGAGCGGCCGGTTGGGGAAAGCCTCCTGAGCCGGCGCCGCCACGGGAGCGAGGCACAGGGCCGCGGACAGGACTGCGAGGGTCGTCTTCCAGGCGCGCATCGGGATCTCCTCCATGGGGTTTGACCTTCATAGCCCATGTAGTTGATACTGTCAATCATGTCGGCCGTCGTCCTCTGCGAGTGCTTCGCTCGCGACGGGCTGCAGCACGAGCCCGCCTTCGTCCCAACCGCGGTGAAGCGCGCCCTTATCGAGCGCTTCGCCGCGCTGGGCTTCCGGCGCGTCGAGGCCACCTCCTATTCGAATCCTAAGGTGGTGCCGCAATTCGCCGACGCCTCCGACCTGCTGCGAGAGCTGCCGCGCCGTGACGGCGTCTTCTACAAGGCCACTTGCGCCAATCCGAAGGCCGTGGAGCGGGCGCGCGTCGACCAGGAGGCCGGTTTCGGCGTCAACGAAATCAGCCTGCTGGTGTCGGCCACGGAATCGCACACACAGAAGAACCTCAAGCGCAGCCGCGCCGAGCAGTGGGCCAACGTGGAAAAGATGGTGCTGTCCGCCGACGGACGCTTTCGCTTGGTGGGCACGGTGTCGGTCGCTTTCGGTTGTCCCTTCGAGGGCAAAGTGGATCCCGGCATCGTGGCGGAGGACGCGGAACGATTCGCCGCGCTCGGCGTGCGGCACGTCGCCATCGGCGACACTACCGGCATGGCGACGCCGCTTTCGGTGCGCGACCTGTGCGACCGCCTGTCGCAACTGGACGGGCTGGTGCCCATTGCGCACTTCCATGATTCGCGCGGCACCGGCCTTGTCAACTACGTCGCCGCCTACGAAGCGGGCGTGCGCCATTTCGATTCTTCATTCGGGGGCGTCGGCGGCCATCCGGCAATAGTGACGTACGGCGGCGGCCACACCGGCAACGTCTGCACCGAGGACCTGGTCGGCTTGTTCGAATCCATGGGTATCGGGACCGGGATAGACTTGGAAGGATTGCTCGCAGCCGCGCGAGCCTGTGAGCAGGCGCTTGGCCGTGAGCTGCATGGCCGTGTCACAAGAACCGGATTGAACCTGCTGAAATGAAGCCACCGTTCAGAGCTGACCAGGTCGGCAGCCTGTTGCGCCCGAAGGAACTCGCCGACGCCAGGAAGCAGTTCAAGGAGGGAAAGCTCGACGCCGCCGCGCTGAAGGCGATCGAGGATCGCTCGATCCTGGATGCCGTGCGCCGGCAGGAAGCCGCCGGCCTGAAGTCCATCACCGACGGCGAGATGCGCCGCGACTGGTGGCACCTGGACTTCATGACGCAGCTGGATGGCGTCACCTCGGTGGTGAACCCGGGCCCGAAGTTCGGCGGCACCGAGGAGCAGCCGCCGATTCCGTCGGTCACCGGAAAGATCGGTTGCTCAACGCCCATCTTCGTGGACCACTTCAAGTACCTGCAGTCGGTGACGAAGCAGACGCCCAAGCTCACCATCCCATCGCCCGCGATGCTGCACCTGCGCGGCGGGCGCAGTTCCATCTCGAAGGCGGTCTACCCCGACCTGGCCGAGTTCTGGGCTGACACCGCCGCGGCCTACCGCACGGCTATCGGCCGGTTCGCCGATGCCGGCTGCAGCCACCTGCAGCTGGACGACGTCAGCTTTTCGTACCTGTGCGACCCGAAGATCCAGGACACGGCGCGCAGGAACGGCGATGACCCGGCGCTGCTGCCGCGCCAATACGCCGACGCCGTGTCTGCCGCGGTGAAGGACCGTCCCGCCGGCATGACGATCACCATGCACACCTGCCGCGGCAACTTCAAGTCGAGCTGGGTCGCCTCCGGCGGCTATGAAACGGTGGCAGAGGCGATGTTCTCCTCCGGCGTGGACGCCTTCTTCATGGAATTCGACGACGAGCGATCCGGCACCTTCGAGCCGCTGCGCTACCTGCCTAGGGGCAAGAAGGTGGTGCTGGGACTGGTGACCACCAAGGTGGGCGCGCTGGAATCGAAGGACCAGATCCGCAGGCGCATCGAGCAGGCGGCGAAGTTCGTGCCGCTCGAGGACCTGTGCCTGTCGCCGCAATGCGGCTTCTCCAGCACCCACCACGGCAATGCGCTGTCCATGGACGAGCAGTGGCGCAAGCTGGAACTGGTGGTCGAGGTTGCGCGCGAAGTCTGGGGCTGACCTGGCCGCGCCGGTCACCGTCGTCCACACGCACGTCCATTCCATCCGCCTCGTGGATGGAAAATGCGCGGGCGCCGAAGCGCTCGTCGCGCGGGTGCTGCTGCAGGACGACACCGCCGGATTCGGCTTCTCGATGGACCTTGACGCCACGGTCGCGCGCGACATGGCGGCGTGGGACGGCCATGCGAAAGCCGCCGGGAAGCCGCTGTGGCGGATGCTGGGCGGCACGCGCGCCGAAGTCCCGGTCATGCTCGATGGCGAACCGGCGCTGGCGCCGGACTGGGAGGCGCTGCATCGCGGCATGGTGGCGCGGCGCTACCAACTGGTGCGCATCGATCCCTTCGCCTGGGGCGCGCTGGAGAAGGTGCAGACGATCGTCGCGGCGGCCGCGAAGCTGGGCACGCCGGTCGCGCTGCTGGCGCCCAACGGCCATCCGTGGGAAATCGCCTGGTCCGCGGCGCTGGCGGGCGATGGCGGCACGGTCATCGTCCGCGGCGAGCCGTCCTCGCCTTCGTATCCGCTGGCCGCGGATCCCGGATCCGGCGTCGACTGGACGCTGGAACCGGCGTTCGGCGCCATCCGCTGGCAAGCGCCGGACGCGGCGATGTAACCGATCGGTTACTTTTTGCCCTTCTCCCGCATCAGCACGAAGTCGTAGTTCGCCTCGGCGACCCCGCCCTTGCCGCGCTTGAAGTCGATGATCAGCTCGGGCTTGACGCCGAACACCGCGTCGGAATCCAGGTACTTCCCGCCCTTCACGAACAGGTGCGTGATCAGCGGCTTGTAGCCCCTGGCCGTGATCCAGAAATGCAGGTGCGGCGGGCGCATCGGGTGGCGCCCGGTGGCGGTGAGCATCCGGCCCACCGGCCCGTCGTGCGGCACCGGGTAGTACTCCGGCTTCACGCAGCGAAAGTGGAAGCGCCCCTTCGCATCCGCGCGGAAGATGCCGCGCAGGTTCATGGCATTGCCCTTCTGCGAATCGTAGAAGCCGTCCGCGCCCGCCTGCCAGACGTCCAGCTGCGCGCCCGCGATCGGCCGGCCCCGCGCGTCCTTCACCGTGCCGGACACGCTGCAGGGCACGCCGTCGGAGGCCTTCCTCGCGATGCTGGCGCCCAGCGGATAGCGTGGCGCCTTCTCGCGGTGGAAGGGCCCCAGCACCGTGGATTCGGTGGTGCCGGCGCCGGCTTGGTAGTTCAACGCATCCACCAGCATGGACACGCCCAGGGTGTCCGACATCAGGATGAACTCCTGGCGCTTGCCGGTGGACCAGTGCCCGGTCTCGGTGAGGAACTGGATGCCCTTGAACCATTCCTCCTGCGTCGGCTTCACGTCGCGGACAAAGTCGTGCACATGGCGGATGAAGCTCGCCATCACCTGCTTCAGGCGCGGGTTCCTCGTGTTGCGGATCCGGTGCAGGACTTCCGCGGTGAGCTTTTTCTCGCTGAACTTGCGCACGGCCATGGCGATTTCCTCCTCTCGGAATGCTAACATCGCGGCCGGAGGAGATACCCATGCGCACTCTGATCGCCATCCTGCTCGCCCTCGCTTCGGCCGCCGCCGTCGCGCAGGACAAGACCATCAAGATCCTGGTCGGCTTCCCGGCCGGCGCTGGCCTGGACGCCATGACGCGCCTGGTCGCGGACCGGATGCGCGCCATCCTCGGCCAGCCGGTGGTGGTGGAGAACCGGCCGGGTGCCGGGGGCCAGATCGCGATGAGCGCGCTCAGGGCCGCCGCGCCAGACGGCCAGACCCTCGTCATGACGCCGCTGGTGACCGTGGTGACCGCGCCGCACGTGTTCCCGAAGCTGCCCTACGACGCCTTCGCGGATTTCACGCCGGTCGCGCACACCGCCGACTTCCTGTTCGGCTTCGCGATCGGCCCCAACGTGCCGGCGAAGACCCTGGCCGAGTTCGTCGCGCTGGTGAAGAAGGAGCCGCGCCACGGCAACTACGCCTCGGCCGGCGCGGGCAGCCTGCCGCACTTCTTCTCCATCCTGTTCGCGCAGACCGCCGGCATCAACATGACGCACATCCCGTACAAGGGCACGGCGCCGGCGCTGACGGACCTCCTCGGCGGGCAGATCTCATCGTTCATGGGAACGGCATCCGACCTCGCGGCGCAGCACCGCGCCGGCAAGCTGCGCATCCTCGCCACCTCGGGCGCTGCCCGCGCCCGCGTAGTCGGCGACGCGCCCACCTTCAAGGAACTGGGCTTCAACATCGAGGGCGCCGGCTGGTACGCGGTCTACGCGCCGGCGAAAACGCCGAAAGAAACCGTGGATCGGCTCTCGGGGGCCATCGTCGCCGCCATCAAGGCACCCGACATCCGCGAGAAGCTGGAGGCGCTCGGCATGGAGCCTACCGGCCTTGGGCCGGAGGACCTGGCGCGCATCCACAGGATGGACTTCGACAAGTGGGGCCCGGTGATCAAGACCTCCGGCTTCAAGCCCGACTAGCCGCGCGCTTGAACATTCTCTTCTCCTCCACCAAGGAGAAGCCGGACTTCTGGTTCCCGCTGCTCAAAAAGGCGCTGCCGGAAGACCGCTTCTTCACCTGGCCCGACACCAACGGCGGGGACATCGACGTCGTACTGGTGGCCACGCACCCGCCGGGCACGTTCAACGGCCTCGGGAAACTGAAGCTCATCCAGTCGCTGTGGATGGGGGTCGAGAACATCATCGGCGACCCCGAGTTGCCGCGCGGCGTGCCTGTGGCGCGCCTGATCGACCCGGGCATGGTCGCGGCCATGGGCGAGACGGTGATCGCGCACGTGCTCGACTGGCACCGCCACCACTACTGCTATCGCGAGTTCCAGGCGAAGAAAATCTGGAAGCGCCGCCGCCAGTACCTGACCTCGGACCGCACGATCGGCATCCTGGGGCTGGGCGAACTGGGCGCCACGGTGGCGGCGAAGCTCGTCGCCATGGGCTTCAACGTCGCGGGCTTCAGCCGCACGCCCAAGAACCAGCCGGGCGTGAACAGTTCCACCGACATCGACGAAGTCCTCTCCGCCAGCGATGCCGTGGTCTGCCTGCTGCCGCTGACCCCGCACACCCGCGGCATCCTCAACAAGGACGCCTTCGCCCGCATCCGCAAGGAGGGCTGCGTCATCAACCTCGCCCGCGGCGGCCACCTGGTGGTGCCCGACCTGCTGGCGGCGCTGGATTCCGGCCACCTCGCCCACGCCTTCCTGGACGTGTTCGAACCCGAGCCCCTGCCGGCCGACAGCCCGCTGTGGACCCACCCGGGGGTCACCCTCACGCCGCACATCGCCGCCCTTACCGAGCCGCGCACCTCCGTGGGCAGGATCGCGGAGAACCTGGCGCGGGTCCGGCGCGGGGAAAAAGTGCCCAACACGGTGGACTTCGCGGCCGGTTACTGAACCCGATGTAACCGATCGGTTACATTTTGCCGCCAGCCGGGCGTTTGACCTGCCTCAAACCGGGCATGGCGCGGCGGTCTATGCTGGGCGCATTCCATGCTACTCGGGGCTTTCCATGTCGCACTTCCACGCCGTCGTCTGGCTCGACCATGTCGAGGCCCATGTCCTGCACTTCACCCGCGAGGACGTCGAGAAGAAGCTGGTGCACGGCAAGCCGCACCGGCACCTGCACCAGAGGCGCGGCGCGGTGACCGACGGGCGCTCGGCCGAGGACAGCGCGTACTACGGCAAGGTCGCCGAGGCGCTCAAGGGCGCGGAGGAAATCCTCGTCGTCGGCCCAGCGAAGGCCAACACCGAGATCGTGAAGTACTTGGACGCGCACGCGCAGGACCTGCGCAAAAAGGTCGTTGCGGTGGAAACGGTGGATCACCCTAACGACGGCCAAGGGCTCGCTTATGCGCGCAAGCACTTCCGGGCCATTGACCGCATGCGCGGGCTTTAGCGCCCGGCGACGGCTAACTGGCGTTCGCCTCCGCGAGGATCGCCGCCGCCGCATCCGCCAGCACCTGGCAGCCGAGCACGATGTCCCCGTCGCGGCTGTCTTCGGTGAAATCGTGGCTGATGCCGCCAATGGACGGGATGAACAGCATCGCCGAGGGCAGGACGGCGGAGATGATCCCGGCGTCGTGAAACGCGCCGCTCGGCAAGCGCTGCCATTTCCCCGGCGCATGGCGCTCGGCAGCCGCCTCGAGATGGGCGCGCAGGCCCGGATCCATCTGCGTCGGCGCAATCGGCGCGCGGGAAGGGGTCGCGGTGAGCTTCACCCCGCCGCGCGCGTTCATTTCCGCCACCAATCGCTCCACCACCGCCTCGAAGGCCTTCAGCGGCACCTCGGACAGGTCGCGGAACTGCAGGTCCATGTCGGCGTAGCCCGGGACGATGGAGGTCGCGTTCGGCTCCACCCGCACCCGGCCCATGGTCCAGACTGTGCGCTCCGCGGCGACTGTCGGAAATGCCTGGTTGATGCGATGCGCGAGTTCATAGAGCGCGGTGGACGCGTCCCGGCGCGTCTTCATCATGGTGGTGCCGGCGTGGTTCTGCTGGCCGCGGAACTCGAAGCGGATGCCGCGCAGGCCGACGATGCCGCTGACCACGCCGATCCTGTGCGCCGTGTCCTCGAGCGTGGGTCCCTGCTCGATGTGCGCCTCCACGAAGCCGCAATAGCGCGCCGGGTCCAGGCGCAGGCGCGGTACGCCGGCGAGGCCCGCGTCACGCAGCGCCGCCTCCAGCGCGACCCCGCCGCTGTCCGTGGCGCCCTGCTCCATGTCGGGCGACAGCGCGCCGGTGATCGAGCGGCTGCCCAGGCAACCAAGGAAACGCGATTCCTCATCCTGGAAGGACACCGCGTCCACCGGGAGTGATTTCGTCGCCGCGTCCTCAGAGAGCGCCCGCACCACCTCCAGCGCGTAGACCACGCCCAGCGCGCCGTCCAGCCAGCCGCCGGTGGGCTGGGTATCGGAATGCGAGCCCGAGAGCAGTGCCTTGCCCGGCCGGCGCGAGCGGCCGTAGACGTTACCGACACCGTCGATGGAGGCCTCCAGCCTGGCCGCCTCGTAGCGCTGCTTGAGCCAGCGCCGGGCTTCCATGTCTTTCGGGCTGAAGGCGGGACGGACCACGCCCCTGCCCTGGGCGCCGATGGAGCGCAGGTGGCGAAGGTCCGAAAGAAGCCGCTCCGCGTTGATGCGCGCCATAGCTATCCGCCCATCACCCTCTTCAACGTGTGGCGCCGGTTACGGGTGAAAGGCCGCACCTGCGCCGGCCAGCGCCCGTGCTCGATGGCTTCAGCCCAGGCCGGCGAGGTCAGAACCTCCGCGCTCTCCAGCTCGTAGTGCGCGCTGTACTTCGGCTCGCTCTCGGCGACGATGGTCTTGATCTCCCCGCCCATGCTGATCTTGAGCGGTGCGAGCATGGTGCGGGTGATCGCGAGCACGCCGGGCACCTTGAGCAGCAGCGGCACGTGCTCGGTGTCGTAGACCTCGTTGAACAGGGCCTCCTTCTCCGGGTCCACGTCCATGCCGGCGGTGAAGAGGTAGCGGGTGTTGGGGTGCATCGTCGTTCTCCTATTTGCGCTTCTTTGCCGGTAGCTCGCCGACGTAGCGCTCGGCCATGGCCGCCCAAGTCTTCAGGTTCAGGGCCGCGTGCAGGCGCAGATTCAGTGCTTCGTTCATGTTGGCGGTTCCCTCAATGCCTACTTCCAGGTCAGATGAATCGGATCACCATCGCCAACTGCGCTCGGTCTTCCTGAATGAGATACCGGGTAAGGACGTTGGCGTCGAACCCGATCATCCTCTCGCGGTGTTCCGCCGTGCCACGTACTGCCTTAGGGCACTTTTCTTAGCCTTCACGCTGATTGGCGTCAAGGGCTTGGGAATCGACCCCCTGAGATCCCAGATGTCGCGAGTCGCGGCGATCATGGGGTAGAAGCCCCTTCCCAGATCTACGAATTCCACCCGGTCGCCAGTGTCCACGCCCAGCCCGTCTCGAACGGACTTCGGCAGCGTGATCTCACCTTTGCTATCGAGAGTGGCGAAAGGCATCGGTGGACCTCAGCGCGCAAGGTACCCGGAATCCACCGGCAGCGTCACGCCGGTGATGAAGCGCGCCGCCGGACTGGCGAGGAACAGGATGGCCGCGGCGATGTCCCCGACCTCGGGCAACCGGCCAAGCGGGGTGTGCTGCATCACCTTCTTCAGCACCTCCGGGTTGGTGAAGATGGGCGTGGTGAGGTCGGTGCGCACGAAAGTGGGCGCGACTGCGTTCACGGTGATGTTGTGCTCGGCGAACTCGAGGGCCAGCGCGCGGGTCAGGTTGACCACCCCGCCCTTCGAAGCTTGGTAGGCCGGGTTCGGGAACAGGCCGCCGGAAAAGCCCATGATGGAGGCGAGGTTCACGATCGCGCCGCCGCCGTTGCTCCGCATTTGCCTGGCGGCGATCCGCGAACAGAGAAACAAGCCCTTCAGGTTGACGTCGAGGACCTTGTCCCACTCGTCGGCAGTGATGTCGAAGGCGGTCTTGCGGAGCGCGATACCGGCGTTGTTTACCAGGACGTCGATACCACCCATCCGCTCAACCGCCTGTCGCATGGCCGCTTCTACCGAAGCTTCGTCTGCCACATCGCAACGGATGATGGTTTCGCCCGCCTGAAAATCCAGGCGGGCGATCTGGGAACCGCGGGAAGCGAACAGATCGGCAGTCGCTTTTCCAATTCCCTGCGCCGCACCCGTTACGACCACTCGCTTGCCTTTGACGTCGAACAGTTCCATAGACGATAGTATAGGCGGATGATCGACCTCCTGATTCGAAACGCCCTGGTCGTCGACGGCAGCGGCGCCAAACCCTTCCACGCCGACCTCGCCGTGAAAGACGGACTCATCGCCACCATCGGCAAGGACACCAGCCCCACACACGAGACTATCGATGCCGATGGCCTGGCACTCATGCCGGGGATCATCGACAACCACACCCACTACGATGCCCAGATCACCTGGGACGCAAGCGCGTCGCCCTCACCCGCGCTTGGGGTGACCACCGCGATCATCGGCAACTGCGGGTTCACCATCGCGCCCTGCCGCGAGGCGGATCGCGATCTGATCCTGAAGAATCTGACCCAGGTGGAGGGGATGTCGCTGGAGGTGCTGAAGGCGGGCACGAAGTGGGGTTTCGAGTCGGTGCCGGAGTACTTTGCCATGCTCGAGAAACAGGGCGTAGCGCTCAATATTGCCGGCTTCGTCGGCCATTCTTCGGTGCGCACCTACGTGATGGGCGAGGACGCGCCGAAGCGGGCGGCGACAGCGGCTGAAGTGGCAAAGATGCGCGACATCGTGCTCGCCGGAGTGAAGGCGGGCGCGGTAGGCTTTGCCACCTCCACCTCGCCCAACCACAACGGCCACGGCGGCACGCCGATGCCGTCGCGCCTCGCCGACGACGCCGAGATGAAGGCGTTGGTGGGTTGCCTGAAGGAAGCCGGGCACGGCGTGTTCATGCTCACCAAGGGCGGGCAGACCCGGATCGAATTCCTCGAAGAACTGGCAGCCGCGAGCGGCCGCCCGGTGGTCGTCGCCGCGCTGCTGCACAACAACACCAATCCGCACGCGGTGTTCGACGAGCTGGAGAGAATCGCCGCGGCCAACGCGCGCGGTCGGCGGCTCTTTGGCGCAGTGTCCTGCTGCCCGCTTACCATGGACTTCACCCTGCGCTCGCCCTATACCTTCGAAGGTCTCGCCGCGTGGAAGCCGGCGCTCTCGCTTACCGGTCCGGCCTATCGCGCGATCCTGGGCGATGCGCAGTTCCGCGACGCGGTGCGACGCGAGATCGCAGAACCGCCGGTCGCCTCGCGCCTGTTCAACGGCGAGTGGGACAAGGTGTACGTGGAAAATGTGGCGCGCGAGGAGAATCGGCGCTGGCAGCAGCAGACCGTGGCGGAGCTGGCGCGCGCCACCGGGGTCGAACCGCTCGATGCGATGCTCGACCTGGCGCTTGCCGAGGACCTGGGCACCGAGTTCAGCGCCCTGCTGCTCAACTCGGATGAACGCGCGGTGGGCGAGATGCTGCGCCACCCGCATTCCCTGGTCTCGCTTTCGGATGCCGGCGCGCACCTCACGCTGTTCAACGACGCCGGCTTCGGCCTGCACCTGCTCGGACGCTGGGTGCGGGAGCTGGGCGTGCTATCGCTTGAGTCCGCGGTGAAAAAGCTCACCGGCGACCCGGCGGCGGTGTTCGGTATCCAGGGCCGTGGCGCCCTGAAACCGGGTCACGCCGCAGACCTGATGCTGTTCGACCCAGAGACGGTGAATCGGGGCCCCAAGATCCGGGTGAAGGACCTACCCGGCGGCGGCACGCGGTTGATCACGCCCGCGGTGGGCGTTCACGGGGTCTGGATCAACGGCGCGCGGGTGGCGGATGAAAAAGGCTTGCGACGGCTGGAAAAACTTTCGGGCCGCGTACTGCGGGAGTTCAGTGCCTAGCGCATTACTGCTGCAGCACCAATCCCGCGTGCTCGCGCATAGCGTGGAAATGAATTTTCGGCCAGCGTTTCTGCGTCAAGTCCAGGTCATACGGTGAACTGAGCAGGTAGGCGTGCGCCTGCGCGGCGTCCTGCACCATCTTGTCCTGGTTGGCGACGCGGAAACGGTCCAGCTCGTTGCGATCCTCACAGCTGATCCAGCGCGCACCGGCATGGTTGGCGGCCGACAGCCGCACGTCCACGCCGTATTCCGACTTCAGGCGGTGCGCGATAACTTCGAATTGCAGCTGGCCGATGGCGCCCAGCAGCATGGCGTTTCCGTGCACCGGGCGGAACACCTGGATCGCGCCCTCCTCGCCCAGTTCCTGCAGGCCGCGCTGCAGCTGCTTGCTGCGCATCGGATCGGCCAGGTCCACGACGCGGAACAACTCCGGGGCGAAGAATGGCAGCCCGGTGTATTGCAGCGACTCGCCCTCGGTGACGGTGTCGCCCAGTTGCAGGCCACCGCGGGCGATGATGCCGATGATGTCGCCGGCCCAGGCCTCCTCCACACGGTCGCGCCGCTGCGACAGGAAGGTCACCACGCCGGTAGGACGCAGGGTCTTTCCGGTGCGGTTCACGTAAAGGGACCTGCCGCGCTCGAAGCGCCCGGAGCACAGGCGCACGAATGCAATGCGGTCGCGGTGCGCCGGATCCATGTTGGCTTGGATCTTGAAGACCACGCCGGTCAGAGCCTGTTCCTCAGGATGGACCTCGCGCGTGAGCGACTTTCGCACCGAAGGCGGCGGGGCCAAGTCCACCAGCGCATCCAGCACCTCCTGGACGCCGAAGTTGTTGATCGCCGAGCC
>SXNB01000060.1 GCA_005777205.1 Burkholderiales bacterium
GAATTGTTTCGGCGCTGTGACGCTCGGGCCTCGGCATCAACACCTTTGAGATCTTTATCCAGACCGACGCCGCGATCAACCAGGGCAACTCCGGCGGCGCGCTGGTGGACGCGAACGGCAACCTCGTGGGCATCAACACGGCGATCTTCACCCAGTCCGGCGGCTCGATCGGGATCGGATTTGCCATGCCGGTGTCCACGGCAAAAATGGTGCTGGAGCAGATCATCAAGTCGGGCTCGGTGACGCGCGGCTGGGTCGGGGTCGAGTTGCGGCCGCTTACCCCGGCGCTCGCCGAATCCTTCAAGCTCGCCTCGCCCGAGGGCGTCATCATCATCGGGGTGCTGCGCAGTGGCCCGGCTGACAAGGGCGGCGCGAAGCCCGGCGATGTGCTGCTCGCCATCGACGGCCGCCCGGTGGCCAGCCCGCAGGGCGTGCTGGACATCGTGGCCGGGATCGAGCCCGGGCGCACCGCGACGCTCAAGGTGAGCCGCCGCGGTGAGTTGGCGGACCTGCAGATCACCGTCGGGCGGCGCCCCAATCCGCAGGGCCGGATGGAATGAAGGCCTCGGAACTCCCTCGCGTCGCCGCGAGCGTGCTCAAGCTCGCGGCGCGCTCCATGTTCGAGCTGTTCTCCCGCCACCTCAAGGCTACAAGCGGTGGAAAGTCCAGGATTTAATGTAACCGATCGGTTACATCTGGAGGCTCCTAGGGCCCCGCCGGCGCCTTGTCCCCGGACGCCGCTTCCGCCTGCTTGTCGATGAAGCGCGCGAGGAACAGCCCGACCTCGTAGAGCAGGCACATGGGCACCGCCAGCATGAACTGCGACAGCACGTCGGGCGGGGTCACCACTGCGGCGATGACGAAGGCGCCGACGATCACGTAGGGGCGCCACTCGCGCAGCTTCACCAGGCTGACGGCGCCCGAGCGCACCAGGATGATCACCGCCACCGGCATCTCGAAGGTGACGCCGAAGGCGAGGAACATCGTGATCACGAAGCCGAAGTAGGCCTCAATGTCCGGCGCCGGCGTGATCGACTTCGGCGCGAAGTCGTGGATGAAGGCGAACACGTTGCCGAAGACGAAGAAGTAGCAGAACGCCACCCCGAGGTAGAACAGCAGCGTGCTCGCGAACACCAGCGGCACCGCCAGCTTCTTCTCGTGCTGGTACAGCCCGGGCGCGACGAAGGCCCAGACCTGGTAGAGCACATAGGGCAGCGCTATCATGAACGCCACCAGCGCGGTCACCTTCATCGGCACCATGAACGGCGTGATCACCCCGGTGGCGATCATGCGCGTGCCGTCGGGCAGCGCGTTCATCAGCGGCAGCGCCAGCAGGTCGTAGATCGCGCCCCCGCCCGGCCAGGCGAACAGGCCGACGAAGATCACGCCAAACACCGCCAGCGCCTGGACCAGCCGCGTGCGCAGCTCGATCAGGTGGGAGACAAAGGTGTCCTGCGTGCTCACGCTGATTTTTCAGGGATGGCAGGTGCAGCCTGCGGCGATTCTGTGCTTTTCTCGATCGACTGCGCCGGCTGTATCGGCGCAGTCGAAACCCCGGCCGCCGACTCTGCGGCCTGGTTCAATTCGGACTCGGTTTTGTTCAGTTCCGAATGGACCGTGCTTTCGAATCCCGAAGCCGCCTGGTGCACCGTGTCCCGCATCTTGCGCAGCTCGTCGAGTTCCACCTCGTGGTTGATGTCGGCCTTGACGTCGTTGACGTAGCGCTGCAGGCGCCCGGCGAGGTGGCCCAGGGTGCGCGCCACGCGCGGCAGGCGCTCAGGCCCGATCACGATCAACGCGACCAGTCCTATGACCATCAGTTCGGAGAAGCCGATGTCGAACACGGTGGAGCCCCAGAGAACAAAAAGGCGCCGCTGGGGCGCCTGTGGCGAAGCGATGGCGGCGATCAGGCCCGGGTCTCGGACTTCGCCTTGACCTCGCCCTCGACCGTCTTGCCGCTGAGCTGCGCGCCTGCCCCCTGCGCGCCTTCGGCAGCCTTGTCGCCGCCCTCGCGGATGCCGTCCTTGAAGCCGCGCACGGCGCCGCCCAGGTCCGCGCCGATGTTGCGCAGCTTCTTGGTGCCGAACACCAGCATCACGATGACGAGGACGATCAGCCAGTGCCAGATGCTGAACGAGCCCATAAGTACCTCCTATGTTTTCCTCGACAGCATCGAGCCAAGCGGCTCGGGCCCGCCGAGGACGTGCATATGGACATGATACACCTCCTGATGCCCCACCCTGCCGGTGTTGACGATGGTGCGAAAGCCGTCCGCGAGACCCTCCTTCCGGGCCAGTTCGCCCGCCAGCGCGAGCATTTTCCCGAGCGCCCGGTGCTGCGCCATGCCGGCCTCGTACAGCGTTGGGACGTGCTCCTTGGGGATAACCAGGAAATGCACCGGCGCCTGCGGCCGCACGTCGTGGAAAGCGAGAATATCCTCGTCCTCATGGACCTTCTTAGCCGGGATCTCGCCGCGCACGATGCGGCAAAAAATGCAGTTCGGATCGTTCATTCTCCTGCCTCTCTAGCGTAGCTTGCGCGCAGCCTTCTCGTCCAGCCCGGGAATACCCTCGCGCCGGTGCAGTTCCGCCAGCACGTCGCCTGGCCCGAGGCCCTTGTGCGCAAGCAATACCAAGCTGTGGAACCAGAGGTCTGCGATCTCGCGCACCAGGTGAAGGCGGTCCTCGCCCTTGCCCGCAAGCACAGTCTCGGTGGCCTCCTCGCCGATCTTCTTCAGGATCGCGTCGTCCCCCCCGGCTAGCAGTTGCGACACATACGACGCCTTCGGGTCGCCGCCTTTGCGGCTCTCGATGGTGGCAGCGATGCGCTCCAGCGTTTCGGTGATGCCCGGTTTCATTTCTTCGCGCCTTTCCCGTAGATGGCCGCCGGATCCTTCAGTACCGGGTCCGTCTCCACCCACTTGCCGTTGTCCAGCCTGCGGTAGAAGCAGCTCGCGTGGCCGGTGTGGCAGGCGATGCCGCCCACCTGCTCCACCAACAGCAGGAGGGTGTCGGCGTCGCAGTCCAGCCGGATCTCGCGCACCTTCTGCGTGAAGCCCGATTCCTCGCCCTTGTGCCAGAGCTTCGAGCGCGCACGAGACCAGTACACCGCCCTGCCGGTACGCGCGGTCTCGGCCAACGCCTCGCGGCTCATCCAGGCGAGCGTCAGCACGCGGCCGCTCGCGGCGTCCTGCGTCACCACCGGGACCAGGCCCTGTCCGTCCCAGGGAACCTCGTCCAGCCAGTCCGCCGGCGCATTCAAAGGCGCACCTCGATGCCGCGCTCGCGCATGTGCTCCTTGGCCGAGCGCACGGTGAAATCGCCGAAGTGGAACACGCTCGCCGCCAGCACTGCATCAGCGCCGCCCTGGAGCACGCCTTCGACGAGGTGATCGCGCGAGCCAACGCCGCCGGAAGCGATCACCGGCACGGTGACCGCGTCGGCTATCGCCCGCGTCAGCGCGAGATCGAAGCCATCGCGCGTGCCGTCGCGGTC
>SXNB01000061.1 GCA_005777205.1 Burkholderiales bacterium
AACGCGACGATGGGCTTCATCTACCAGTTCCACCACCTGCTGCCCGAATTCAGCGCGATCGAGAATGTCGCCATGCCGCTGCTCATCCGCCGCCTGGCGCGCGAGGAGGCGCTGCGCCGCGCGGCGAAGATCCTGGGGGAGGTGGGCCTCGCCGCGCGCCTGGAGCACCAGCCGGGCGAGCTCTCCGGCGGCGAGCGCCAGCGCTGCGCCTTCGCGCGCGCGCTGGTGACCGGGCCCGCCTGCGTGCTGGCGGACGAGCCTACGGGGAACCTGGACAGCCGCACCGCCGACGAGGTGTTCGACGCCATGGTGCGCCTGTCGGAAGCGCGCGGCACCGCTTTCGTGATCGTGACCCACGACGCCGCCATCGCGGCGCGCGCGAGCCGGCTCATGGAGCTGCGGGAGGGGCGCCTGGTTCCGGGCTCGAATTCGGGCGCGATTCCAGCCTGATCACCCCGGCCGCGAGCGCGTCGCGGTAGAACGCGGCGCTGTAAAGCGACTGCGTCAGCACGAAGCCGTGGCTGCTGGAGCGCACGAACCAGCGGAACAGGAACCCGGCGAGAAAGATGGCCACGCCGGCGATAAACCAGCCTGCCAGCGCGAGGCCCACCGCCAGCCCGAACATCGGCAGCAGGATGAACGGCAGCAGCATGCGGCCGGAGACGAAGCGCGCTGCCGCCTTGCGGTCCACGTGCAGGGTCAGGTCTCTCGAGCGGTAGCCGGCGACGAAGTCCGCGTGGGTCACCGCGTGCATGGCCTATGCGTGACCGTTGCGCCGACGCTGGCGCGCGCGCCAGGCGAGGCGCACATAGATGCGCCAGCCCAGCTGTACCGCTGCGTAGCCCAGCGCCGCCAGCGTGAGTGCGAGGGCCACCAATCCGACCAGTAGCGGCTTGCCCAACGCCAGGAACCAGTCCACCAGCGCCTGGAACGAGCCCATCCAGTTGGCCCAGTCCATGACGAAGGGCTCGTGCGCCAGCGGCGCTTGATTCACCCCCAGCAGCAGGCTGCCGTAGCCGTAGGCGAGCAGGTACAGCGGCACGATGGTGAAAGGGTTGGTGTAGATGGTCATAAGCAGCGCCACCGGCAGGTTGCGCTTGAGCGGGATCGCGAGCAGCAGCGCGGCGAGCATCTGCAGCGGCCCCGGCACCAGTCCGGAGAAGAGGCCGATCGCCACCGCCCCGGCGACCGAGTCGCGGTTCAGGTGCCACAGGTTCGGGTGGCTGAGCAGCGTTCCGAACATCGCCACCAGCCGGTTGGCGCGAACCGAGTCGGCGTCAGGCAGATGCTTGCGGAAGAGTTTCTTCATCGGGGGGCTAGGCGGCGGCCGGCGCGTCATCGAACGGTCCGCTCGCGCGTTGCATTTTAGATGACTGCCGCCCTGTTAAGTTTCGCCGCCGGGGTGCTGGCGCTCCAGGCCCTGCCGGAGCTGCCCGCGGCGGCGTGGCTCTGGGCGGTGCCGGTGGCCATCGCGGCCACGTGGCGATTCCGCGCATTGGCGATTCCGCTCGCCGGGGTCCTCGGCATCTGCTGGGCGCTAGGGTTCGCCCACCTGCGACTCGCCGACCGCCTCGACCCGGAACTGGAAGGCGTGGACGTGGAGGCGGTGGGCGTCATCGCCGGCCTGCCCGCCGCGGGCGAGCGCAGCCTGCGCTTCGCCTTCGATGTCGAGTCCTCCGCGCACCGGTTGCCCTCGCGAGTCCTCGCTTCCTGGTACCGGACGCCGTTCGCCCAGGACCGATCCTCGGTCCTCGCCGAACTGCCGCGCCCGGGCGAGCGTTGGCGTTTCACGCTGCGCCTGAAGCGCCCGCACGGGCATTTCAATCCGCACGCCTTCGACTACGAGGCCTGGCTGCTGGAGCGCGGCATCGGTGCAACAGGCTACGTGAGGGCGGGCGGGCGGGCGGCGCCCCCGCTGCGAATAGGCTGGCGCAACAGCCCGCTCGATCGCATCGAGCAGGCCCGCGAGGCGGTTCGCGATCGCTTCAAGCGCGTGCTGGGCGAGACGCCGGCGGCGGGCATCCTCGCTGCTCTCGCGGTGGGCGACCAGCGCTCGATCAGCAACGAGGAATGGCGCTTGTTCAGCGCCACTGGCGTCACTCACCTGATGAGCATTTCCGGCCTGCACGTGACGATGGTGTCGGGGCTGCTCGCTTGGCTGATGGCGTCGCTCTGGCGGCGCGTTCCGCGCCTCGCCCTGGCGGTGCCGGCGCGCAAGGCCGGCGCGCTAGCGGCCATCGCAGGCGCGCTCGGCTACGCGCTACTGGCTGGTTTCGCGGTGCCGGCGCAGCGCACGTTCTGGATGGTGGCGGTGGTGGCGCTGGCCCTGTGGTCGGGCCGCATCGCCTCTCCCGCGCGGACGCTCGCGCTGGCGCTCGCGGTGGTGCTGCTCGCCGATCCCTGGGCCGGGCTCTCGGCCGGGTTCTGGCTGTCCTTCGGCGCGGTGGCGCTCATTTTCCTCGCTAGCGCAGCGCTGCGCCGCGAGGAGCCGCTGGTCCTGCAGTGGGCGAGGGTCCAGTGGGCGATCACGATCGGACTTGCGCCGGCGGCGCTGTTCCTGTTCTCGCAGGTGTCGCTGGTGGGGCCGCTCGCGAACGCCGTCGCCATCCCGGTGGTGTCCGTTGTTGTCACGCCGCTCGTGCTCGGCGGTGCGGTGCTGCCCTGG
This sequence comes from Burkholderiales bacterium, assembly GCA_005777205.1. Taxonomy (GTDB): domain Bacteria; phylum Pseudomonadota; class Gammaproteobacteria; order Burkholderiales; family SG8-39; genus RBG-16-66-20. The sequence goes on from SXNB01000061.1 coordinate 2,666, forward strand.
GATGCGCTGCTGTCGATCGCGTCGTGGCTGGTGCAATGGCTGCTGCAGTTCCTCGAATGGTGCGCGTCGCTGCCGGTCGCGGTCTGGCAGCAGCCGGCGCCGCCGTGGTGGTGCCTGGTCGCGGCGACCGCGGGCACGCTCTGGCTGGTCGCGCCGCGTGGCGTGCCCTGGCGCGTGACCGGGCTCGCGCTCATGGCGCCGGCGTTTGCCTGGCCGGTCGCGATACCTGCATGGGGCGAGGCCTGGGTGGTGACCTTGGACGCAGGGCAGGGACTGGCGGTGCTGGTGCGCACCGCGAACCGGGCGCTGCTCTATGACACCGGCCCCGCATTCGGCACCGAGTCTGACAGCGGCGAGCGGATCATTCTTCCCTACCTGCGGTCGATCGGTGTGTCCCGGCTCGACGCGCTGGTAGTCACGCACAACGACATTGACCATTCAGGCGGGGCGGCCTCGATCCTGCACACGCTCGAGGTGGACCGTTTCCTGTCCTCGCTGCCTGCCGCTAGCCCGCTGCTTACGCTGGCGCCGGCCGAGCGCTGCGCGGCAGGGCAGGCCTGGGAATGGGACGGCGTGCGCTTCGAGATGCTGTATCCGGCCGAGGGCGCTCAGATGCGGCGCACGAACAACCTGAGCTGCGTGCTGAAGGTGACGGCGCGCGGCGGCACCATGCTGCTCACCGGGGATATCGAGCATGAGGCGGAAGCGGCGCTGATCGAGCGCGACGCCGGCGCGCTGCGCGCGAACGTGCTGCTGGTCCCGCACCACGGCAGCCGCACCTCGTCCAGCGCGGCGTTCATCGCGGCCGTTTCCCCGCGCGTGGCGGTGATCCCGGCGGGCTATCGCAACCGCTTCGGCCATCCGGCGGCGGACGTGCTCGAGCGCTATGCCGAAGCCGGCGTGGCGCTGCGGCGCACCGACTCGGAGGGCGCGGTGACGGGGCGCTTCCTGGAGAGGGGACTGGAGATCGAGACCGAACGCCGGCGCCGGGGTCGGTACTGGCACGACGCGCCGCGCTAGGTCCATAATGGTCGGGCAAGGTCCATCCAGAACTGCAAGAGGTGGAAACCATGGCCAAGAAAAGCAGCAATGCGGTCTATCGCGTCACCGACGTCATCGGCACCAGCTCGGAATCGTGGGAAGACGCGGGGCGCAGCGCGGGGAAGACCGCCTCGAAGTCGCTGCGCGACCTGCGCATCGCCGAGGTGACCAAGCTGGACGTGAAGATGGAGAACGGCAAGGTGGTGCAGTTCCGGAGGCGGCTCTCGCTATCGTTCAAGTACGGGGCCTGATGCCGGCAGGCTACAGCGCGACGGTTCGCGTCACCGGCAGTGTCGGGCGCTTCGAGGATTTCCGTGAGCGTATCCGCTGGCTGCTGGTGCGTGACCCGGATTGCGATCCCTATACCGAGCACCACGCCGAGGGCGCCCTGGAGTACTGTTTCCAAGTTGAGAACGGGCTGCCATTCCCGAGCTTCGTCGAGGCTAGCGCCGAGTTTCCCGAGATGCGCGTCGAGGTGCAGTGGCACCGCGAGGCTGACGCCGGCGGCGCCGCGATCGAGAACGGCCGCATGGTCGAGAAATGGCAAGGCGAAAGAAATCCCCCTTGACGGCAGCTTCGCAGCAACGCTTCGTGCAATGCGCCTCTCCCAGGGGCCTGCACCGCATTTCGTACTTGGAGTGGGGCGACCCGGGGAATGACAGGGTGCTCATTTGCGCCCATGGCCTGACGCGCTGCGCGCGGGATTTCGACACGCTCGCGGCCGCGATGCAGGATCGATATCGCGTGGTCTGTCCGGACGTCGCCGGCCGCGGCGGCTCGGACTGGCTGATCGATCCGATGCTCTACCAGCTGCCGCAGTACCTCTCCGACATGGTGACCCTGATCGCGCGCCTGGACGTCGAGGCGGTGCACTGGGTGGGCACCTCCATGGGCGGCCTGATCGGCATGGCGCTCGCCGCGCAGCCGAACACGCCGGTGCGCCGCTTCGTCATCAACGATGCTGGGCCGGTGATCGCCAAGGTTTCGCTGGAGCGGATCGCGACCTACGTCGGCATCGCGCCGACGTTTCCATCGATCGACGCCGCCGACCAGTACGTGCGCGCTATCAGTACCACCTTCGGCCCGCACAGCCACGCGCAGTGGCGCTTCCTCACCGAGGTGGTGGTGCGCCGGAACGATGACGGCAGCTGGCGCATGCACTACGACCCGAAGCTCGCCGAGCCGTTTCGCGCCCTGATGCCGGAGAAGGACTTGGAGCTGTGGCCGCTGTGGGACGCGGTACGCTGTCCGACGCTGGCGCTGCGCGGCGCGCTGTCCGACTTGCTGACGAAGGAAACCTGCGCGCAGATGGCCGAGCGCGGGCCGAAAGCGAAGGTGGTCGAGATTCCCGGCGTCGGCCATGCGCCGACGCTGATGCATGCCGACCAGGTCGCGATAGTGAGGGAGTTCCTGCTAGCCGCCTGAAGGAGCCTGCGCGCGCACCACCCCGTAGCGCGCCAACGTGCGGATGCGAGCCTCGGCGTGGTCCACCACTGGTACCGGGTAGTCGCGCCCGATCTCGCAGCCCGCGGCGTGCTGCTCCAGCGGCGGCAGCGTCCAGGGCACGTGGATCCAGTCGCTGCTCACGCGGGCCAGTTCCGGCACGTAGCGGCGGATGAACGTCCCCTCGGCGTCGAACTTCTCGGACTGCGTCACCGGGTTGAAAATGCGGAACCAGGGCTGCGCGTCGCAACCGGTGGAGGCGGCCCATTGCCAGCCGCCGTTGTTGGCGGCGAGGTCGTAGTCGTTCAGCTTCGCCGCGAAATAGCGCTCGCCGCGGCGCCAGTCGATGCCCAGATCCTTCACTAGAAACGAGGCCGCTACCATGCGCAGGCGGTTGTGCATGTAGCCGGTGCCGTTCAGCTGGCGCATCGCGGCGTCCACCAGCGGGTAGCCGGTGCGGCCCTCGCACCAGGCTCTCCATCCCTTCGGATTGGCGTCGAACCGCACCGCGTCGTACTCGCGCCGGAACGAGCGCTCGACTACGTCCGGCCGCCAAGCAAGGATAGCGTGGTAGAAGTCGCGCCACACCAGTTCCGAAAGCCAGGTCTGCGCGCCGGCGTGGTCCAGCTTCCAGGCCAGCGCCACCAGCTGGCGGATGGAGATCGTGCCGAAGCGCAGGTGCGTCGAGAGGTAGGACGGCCCCTTCAGGCCCGGGAAGTCGCGTTTGTCGCGGTAGCCCGCGATGCGGCGCCGGAAATCGGCCAGCAGCTTCGCGGCGCCGGACATGCCCGCCGGGATCGGCAGTTCGGCGGGCTCGAAGCCGATGTCGGCGAGCGACGGCACCGGAGTCTTCGGCCCGGGTGCGAGACGCTCGGCGTGCCTGTCGATGGGGTAGGCCTTAACGAAGAACGGGTCCAGCTTCGCCAGCCAGGCGTTCTTGTAGGGCGTGAACACCGAGAACGGCTCGCCCGCCTTCGTGCGCACCTCGTCCAGCTCGAAGATAACCTGGTCCTTGCGGGTGTGGAAGGCGATGCCTAGCGCGTCGAGGCGGTCCATGATCTCCGCGTCGCGCGCGATCGCCTGCGGCTCGTAGTCGCGGTTGGCGTACACCGCGGCCACGCCCAGAGCCTGCGCCAGCCTCGGGATCTCCTCGCGCGCGCGGCCATGCAGCACGTGCAGGCCACCGCCCCTGGATTCGAGGGAAGCCTTCAGCTCGACCAGGCTCGCGCGGATGAAGGCGACGCGCCGGTCGCGCTTCGATTCCAGTGCACTTAAGATCTCGGTGTCGAAGACGAAGGCGCAGTGCACCGCGTCATGCGCGGTGAGCGCGGCGTGCAGCGCGGCGTTGTCTTTGTCGCGCAGGTCGCGGCGGAACCAGGCCAGCGCCGAGCTCATGTCCCCTTCCGGCTCTCCGCGTTCCAGTGCAGCTCGAGGTTCGCGATCAACGCCGGGCTGAAGTGGCAGTGCGCCTGCTCGCGCGCGTACACCGCCATGTAGCGGCGGAAGCTGTCCAGCGGTTCCTCCGAGATGCGCAGCGCGCGCCGGTTGCTGGCGGCGCTGACCACGCCCGAGCCGGTGATGTGCTGCACCAGCCGCTTGAGCTCGAAGTCCATGGCATCCGGCGCCACGATGTGGTCGCAGATGAGGCGCCCCTCGGGGCTGGCGCAGTCGATGCGCCGTTCGGCGAGGATGGCCTGGCGCGCGAGGCGTGGGCCGATATGACGGGGCAGGCGCAGGTTGGCCGCGCCCGGGATGATGCCTTCCTTGCGTGCGGGTAGGGTCATGTACGCCTCCTTGGTCGCGATCACCTGGTCCATGGTGAGCAGGATCTGGCAGTGGCCGCCGATGGCGAAGCCCTCAACCGCCGCGATCCACAGCTTCTCGATTGAGTTTTCTTCGGGCGGCACCTCCGGCTTCGCGAGGCCGCGGTAGAACTTGTTGACCATCCCCAGGTCGCGGTTCATGTACCAGAGGAAGCGGATCTTCCCCTGGTAAAGGTGCGTCAGGTTGATGCCGGCGCCGAAGAGCCGCTTGCCCGCGTGCTTGGTGTGCGTGACGACGTCGCCGCGCAGCACGCAGACCTCGGTGGCGGGATCCAGCAGCGCGAGGTCGGTGGCGATCTCCATCCCGGCCATCGTGCCTTCGTCCTCGGCGTTCAGGTACTTGGGGTTGCGCATGGTCAGGACGGCGGCCTTGCCCTCCCGTGTCAGGCGCGCTCCGGGGAACTCAATCTCGCCCTTTTTCTCGAACTCCTTCAGGTGGTCGAGCGAATCCTGCCGTGGCAGCAGCATGGCGTGGCACAGGTGCGCGCCCGCCACCGGGTCGCCGAGGACCTGGCTGAGGAAGATGCCTTGGTCCACCTCGAGGCCGTCCTTGTCGCCCTGCGGAATGTTCGACTCGCGTGCCAGCGCCGCCTCGTCCGGAGTGAGGCCGGGGAAGGCCTTCGCCAACGCGGCGCACAGGTCGTCCACGCGGACGAACTTCGATCGATTGGCGGTGAGCGAGTCATAGACGGCGCGGGCGTGCAGGCGCATGAAGCTGGTGCGGGCGCTGCGGCCCTCCTCAAGGAGCGCCTTCGCGGCCTGCGCCGCGGCGGGATCGCGCCCGGTTTTGGGTGGCAACTTCGCGAGCTCGGCGTCGAGGCGGCGGACATGATTAATGAGTGTCGCCTTGTCGGTGGCGAACTCGGCGGTGAGGGCGGGGGCGTTGTATCGCATCGGTCGATGATATCCGCTCAGTCCACGCGTACGAAGCCGATCGGGGGCTTTCCGGACAGTTCAGGCGGGCTCATCAGGCAGCGGATGGCGGCGAGCACTTCGGCAATCGTCTGGTCCTGGCTTTCGAGGCGGCGCTCAATGCGGTTCTCCAGTTCATCGAGGCGGTTGGCGAGATCCTTGTGCAGCGAAGCGGCTTCGCGGAGCTGGACCATCGCCCGTACGACGTAGACCGACACCTCCACCGCCTTTGGCGAGTTGACCACGCTCGCGGCCATGATGGCGCCGTCCTCGGTAGTGGCGAGGGGAGGCTTGCGAGCGCCGCTCCAATTTGAAGTCACATGTTGTGACTTCAAGTTTATAACCTCCTGTTTGGTACGGATATTAAAAAATCCGACGGGAACCGCCGCAGGTTCCGGCGGACTTGCTGATTAAGATGCTTCGTCGGGACGCCCAGCAGCGCCGCGCGAGCGGCCTGGCGCCAACCTGGCCGGCCTCGGCAGCGGGCCTGATGGGGGTTCCCATCGACCACTTGCTGGTGACATGCCAGTGGCGGGTGGTGGCGGGTCGCGCCGGGCCGAACCTGGGCTCGGACCACCTGCCGGTGCTGGCCACGCTCGCGCTGCCCTAGACTCCGGCTTCGAACCCCGCAAACGGAAACTTCCAGTTGAGCATTCAGAGCAACCCCGGCCGCGACGGCGTCGTCCGTTTCTACGACACCCATCCCATCAACGAGGACGAGATCCTCGCCAAGCTCTCAGCGCGCGGCGCAAACCTCAACCGGCTCACGCAGGACGAGCTGAAGGACCTCGACCAGGACCACTACGGCGGGGTGCAGGTGGTGGACGCGCTGGCGCAGAAGGCGGGCATCCGGCGTGAACACCGCGTGCTGGATGTCTGCAGCGGTATGGGCGGTCCGGCGCGCTGGATGGCGCACCGGATCGGCTGCCGGGTGACCGGTCTGGATCTGACGCTGAGCCGGGTCGAGGCGGCGCGGCGATTGACGGCCCGGGTCGGGCTGGAGGCGCTGGTCGATTTCGTGCAAGGCGACGCCACCGCGATGCCGCTGCCGGATGCGGCCTTCGACGTGGTCATGAGCCAGGAGGCCTTCTTGCACATACCGGACAAGGCCGCGGTGATCGGCGAGTGCGCGCGCGTGGTGAAGCCCGGCGGGACGATCGCGTTCACCGACGTCGTTGTCCGCACCGAGTTGATGGCCGCGGAAGCGCAGCGCATGGCCGCGGAAATGCATGCGCCCGGCCTCGCGACGGCGGCCCAATACGCCGGGCTGCTGGAAAAGAACGAATGCCGGATCGAAGCGAGGGACGATATGGCGGAACAATGGAAGGGCATCCTGGTGGACCGGCAGACGATGTACCGCTCGCTGCGCGACACCACCATTGCCAAGTTCGGTGAAGCGCGCTTCCTGCAATACGATAGCCTTTACGATTTCTTCGTCGGCCTGTTCACGGCTGGCAAACTGGGCGGCGTGCGCTTCGTCGCGCGCCGCGGGAGATGAGCCGATGACCCTTTCGATCCGCATTGCCCCGCTGCAACCCGAAGACAAGCCGCGCTGGTTGGTCCACGCCCGCGGCTACAAGGCGTTCTACAAGACCATCATTCCGGATGCCGACTACGAGACCTGCTGGCACCGATTGATGGCGCAGGACCGCATCCACGGCCTTGGCGCAACAGTCGACGGTCAGCTGGTTGGGATCGCGCATTACCTCTTCCACACCACCATCTGGGCCGAATCGGCGTGCTACTTGCAGGACCTGTTCACGGACCCCGCGATGCGGGGCAAGGGAGTCGCGCGCAAGCTGATCGAGAGCGTGGCGGCCGCGGCGCGCGCGCAGGGCGCCTCGCGCTACTACTGGCTGACGCAGACGCACAACATCGCGGGGCGGACGCTGTACGACAAGGTGGCGAAGTACAACGACTTCATCCGGTACGAATACCCGCTGGATTAGGCGTCCCGCCGCGTGACCGCGCTCCACGCCCTGTGCGCCGATATCACCAAGCTGTCGGTGGATGAGATCGTTAATGCCGCGAACAGTTCACTTCTCGGCGGGCAAGCCGGTGAATTTCATGGCCGGGATTCCGGGCGAGTCCTTCACCGTGGCGGAACTGGAAACAGCCGGCGTGGGCCGCATCAGCGTCGCCACCTCGCTCTATCGCGCGGCGATAAGCGGACTGGCCAGCGCGGTGAAGGAGATCCTGGAGAAAGGCAGCTTCGAGTAAGTGGGCTGGTCGCTGTCGACGCCGGACGTGGCTGCGCTGATGAAAGCCTAGATGCTGCGCCCGGCCTTCTCCCAGTACGGCGCGCGCAGCTTTCGCTTGAACAGCTTGCCACTGTCCTCGCGCGGCAGTTGCGCGTGGAATGCCACCAGGCGTGGCACCTTGTAATCGGCGAGCCGCCCGCGCAGCCAAGCCTGGATCGCTGCCTCATCCAGCTTCGCCCCGGGCTGCAGCTGGACCGCCGCTGCGAGCGACTCGCCGAATTCCGCGCTCGGCACTCCGAACACCGCACAGTCCGCGACGCCGGGCATGGTGATGAGCGCAGCCTCGATCTCCGCCGGGTAGATGTTCACCCCGCCCGAGATCACCATGTCCACGGCCCGGTCCGACAGGTACAGGTACCCGTTCTCGTCGAGGTACCCCACGTCGCCCAGCGTCCAAAGCCCGTTACGCTCCAGCTTGCGGCGCGCCTCGTCGTTGTTGTTGTAGGTGAAGTCGGTGTACTGCGGCTGGCGGGCGTAGACCAGGCCCGGGGTGCGCGGCGGCAGTTCGGCGCCGTCCTCGGACAGGATCTTCAGGCGTGTGTCGCCGACGGCTCGGCCGGCCGAGCCCGGGTGCGTGAGCGCCTCTTCAGCGCTGATGAACGTCACCATCCCGAGTTCGCTCGCAGCGTAACTCTCGTGGATCACCGGCCCCCACCAGTCGATCATGGCGAGCTTCACCTCGTGCGCGCAGGGCGAGCCCATGCTTAGCACGAACTTCATGGACGACAGGTCGTAGCGGCGCTTGACCTCGTCGGGCAGCTTCAGCAGGCGGCTGAACATCGTGGGCACGAGGTAGGCGCGGTCCAGGCGATGGTCCTGGATGCGCTTGAGCACGGTCTCCGCGTCGAAGCGCGACTCCAGGTAAAGGTTCGCCCCCAGCAGCACGGCCTGCATGGCGTAGGTATTCGGCGCGCTATGGTAGATCGGCGCCGGCAGCAGCGCTTTCACGCCCGGCTCCAGGCCGTAGACCTTGCGCACGTTATGCGCCAGCAAGAGGGCAGAACGCTCGGCTTCTTCCGGCGAATGGGCGAACCGCCTCACGCCTTTGGGCCGGCCGGTGGTGCCGGAGGTGTAGGGCATGGAGTAGCGCGGTAGCTTCTCCGGTCCGGCGTGGCGCGGCTGCGCCGCCAGCCACTCGCGCCAGCGTGGGCCGTCGGCCGGCACCACCGCGACTCCGGGCGGGATACCGACCTCGATCTGGGCCAGCAGGTCCGTTTGAGCGAGGAGGACCTTGGCGCCGCTATCGCGCAGGATCCAGTTCGCCTCCTCGGCCTTGAAATGCCAGTTCACCGGGCAGGTGTAGGCGCCCAGTCGGCGCGCGCCGAAAATGCCTTCCAGAAATGCGGGGTCATTGCGCAGCATCAGGCAGACGACATCGCCGTCGCCCACCCCGAGGCGCTCCAGCCCCGAGGCCGAGCGCAGTACCGCGTCCTCGAAGGCGTCGGGCGAGATCCGCGAACCATCGAAAAAGAGACTTGCCTTCATCGGTATGCGAAGTATATTCGGGAACAATAACGTTCTTCGTTGTAGACGACGACCCCGACAGCCTGGCGCTGGTGACGCGGCTGCTCACCGGCGCCAGCCACGAGGTGCTGGTGCGCGGCTCCAGCGTCGAGACGCTGCGCAACATCCCGGACATGCGGCCCGACTGCGTCATCACCGACGTCATGATGCCGGTGATGGACGGCATCGAGCTGACCCGCGAGCTGCGCTGCCGGCCGGAGCTGGCGCTGATGAAGATCAAGGTGCTCTCGGCCAAGACTTATGATTTCGACCGCCGGCGGGCGAAGAAAATGGGCGCTGACGGCTACATCACCGGAAACGAGCTCTACCTGCCCACCGACGCGCGCCACGGTTCGCGATACGTCGAGCGGCTGGTGGACTTCGTGAGCGGCTCGGACGTGCTCATCACCGACACCACCTACCGCGACCACGAGTATCTGTCCAAAGTGGACTGGGGCCATTACTGCGTCAGCCAGGTGGCCGACCTCGCGGCGCGCGCGGAAGTGAAGCCCCTGCACCTGTTCCACCATGATCCGGACTAGACCGACGCCGACATCGACTTGAAGCTGAAGGAGACGAGGAAGGCGCTCGCGCAGTTGGGCTCGAAGGTGCAGTGCGACGCGCCGGCCGAGGGCTCGGCGCTGATGCCCTAGAACACCCCCATCGCCAGTCCCGCGGCGAACGCGGCGCCCAGCTCCTCGCAGCTGGCAAGAACCTCCGGCGTCACGTCCTTTAGCGCGACGATCGGCTCCGCGCGCTTCTCCATCCTGAGCCCGGTGACGATGCGCTCCACCGAGTTGACCGCACCACTGCCGTCCTGTCCGGCGCTCACGACGAGCGCCCAGGGCCGGCCGTTTACCTTGCCTTCGCAGACGTAGAACACTCGCTCGAGGAAGTCCTTCATCATTCCCGACAGGTAGCCGAAGTTCTCCGGCGTACCGAGAATCAGGCCGTCCGCGCCGAGCAGGTCCTCCGGGCCGGCTTCGGCGCAGCGCTTCAACACCACGTTGACACCAGCTTCAGCACGCGCGCCGCGCGCAACCGCTTCGGCCATCTGCGCAGTCTTTACGCCGCCGGTGTGGTAAACGATGAGCAGGGTTTTCATGCCTAGACGCGCATTATCGACGATCGCGAACCGCGTTAATACCATGGTAGTACTCTGGATGCGCAGCGGAGCCGGGCATGGCGACCTCGATCAAATTGCCGAATGAACTGAAGGAACGCGTGGCGCGCGTTGTCAAGGGGGCCGAGCAAAGCGTGCATGCGTTCATGGTGGCGGCGATTCGCGCGGAGACCGAGCGGGCGGAAACGAGGCAGCGCTTCCAAGCTGATGCCCTGGCAGCGCGTGCGGCGTTCCGCGATACAGGGCTGGGGTACGCGCTGTCGGACATCGAGGCGCACTACCGCGCCAGGCTGCAAGGCCGAAAGGCTCGAAAGCCCAAGCCCAAAGTGTGGCCGAGGTAATCATATCCGCAGGCGCTGATGCCGATCTGGAGCGCCTGGTCGGGTTTCTCCTCGAACTGGAGCCCGCCGCGGCGCTGGCAACCTTCGACCGGGTCCTCGGTGGCCTCGCTGTGTTGGAACGCTACCCGCTTATCGGCCAGCCAGCGGACTAAGGACTGCGCGAGTTGTTCACCGAGGGAAGGCTGGCTATGTCGCGTTGTATGAGTTCGACGCGCCGAACGACCGGGCCGTGGTGCTTGCCCTGCGGCCCCAGCGCGAAGTCGGCTATTTGGATCGCGACCAAGCCGGCTGACCGGCAGTCGGGCTAGGTTTTCAGCCGCTTGGCCGGATCCTGCCGGTAGAACCCCTTGAACAGCTCGTACAGCCGCGGGAAATCGCCTTTCAGCGCGTTGGGCGTCTCGAAGAAGGCCTCGCTCGCCACGGCGAAGAACTCCGCCTCCTCCTCGGCGGCGTAGGGGTCGAGGAAGGTTTCCTCGCCGGACTCCACCGCATGGCAGAAGCGGTCATACTCAGCGTCGAACACGGTGATCCACTGTTCGCGCGCAACCTTGGAAGGCAGCGGCGGCACGCCGTCGGCCTCGCCGTCCATCATGTCCAGCTTGTGCGCGAACTCGTGGATAACAACGTTCGCCCCGCCGTCGGCTACCGTTCCGGCGTCGTCCAGCGCTTCCCAGGACAGCACGATTGGACCGCCAGGCCAGGATTCGCCGGCAAGCTCATCCTCCCACTCGTGCACCACGCCGTCCTCGCCCACGCGGGTGCGCTTGACGTGGAAATCGCAGGGATGGACGATGATCCCGACCCAACCCTCGTAGGCGTCCAACCCCAGTTCCAGTATCGGCAGGCAGGCCTGCAGCGCGATCTCGAGGCGGTCGTCCTCCGAAAGTTCCAGTCCCCGCAGCGGCGTGAATTCCTTCTCGGCGAGGAAGATGACCGCCATGTCCTTTAATCGCTGCATCTCGGTTTCCGACAAACCAGCGAGGAACGGCAGGTGGAGGCGCGCGCGCGTCCACTTGCGCACGTCGATGCTGTGCCTCGCGAGAACGCGACGTCTGTACAGGCTCTTCAGCCAACCCATCGCCGTACAATACCGTATGGTTTCAGTCGTACAACTCCATCCGCAATCGGCCACAGGAGCGCTCGACGCGATCGCAGCCGGACTTTCGGCTCCCGAGCGCGTCCTGGTCTCGCGAGCGCTCGAGTTCGCCGAGCCGCTCTACGCCGGCCAGGCGCTCTCCACCGGCGAGCCGGTGTGGCTGCACGCACTGGGCCTTGGCGCGGGCCTCGCCGCGATCGGCCTCGACCCGGCGGCGCGCGCCGCGGGCGTGCTGTTCGCCGCGCCCAAGCAGCTGGGCGGGATCGACAAGCTGCAGGAGGCCTTCGGCGGCGAGATCGCCTCCCTCGCCGCAGGCGTCGAGAAGCTCTATCAGCTGCGCACCGTCACGCGCGCCACCGCGGAGCAGCAGAACGAGATCTTGCGCAAGATGGTTCTGGGGATGGTGGAGGACATCCGGGTGGTGCTTATCCGGATGGCCTCGCGCACCCAGACGCTGCGCTGGATGGCGAAGAACCCGGTACCGGAGCGCGCTTCGTACGCGCGCGAGACGCTGGACATCTACTCGCCGCTGGCCAACCGGCTGGGCGTCTGGCAACTGAAGTGGGCGCTGGAGGACCTGTCGTTCCGGTTCCTGGAGCCCGAGCTGTACAAGAAGATCGCCCAGATGCTGGACGAGCGGCGCACCGAGCGCGAGCACTACATCGCCGTCGCCATGGCGTTACTGTCGCGCGAGCTCGCCGCCGCCGGGGTGATCGCAGAGGTCGCCGGCAGGCCGAAGCACATCTATTCGATCTGGAACAAGATGCGCGCCAAGAGCCTCGATTTCTCCGAGGTCTACGACGTGCGCGCGCTGCGCGTGATCGTGCCGGACCTGAAGGACTGCTACACCGCGCTTGGCGTGGCGCACAACCTTTGGCAGCCGATGCCGAAGGAGTTCGACGACTATATCTCGCGCCCCAAGGGCAACCTGTACCAGTCGCTGCACACCGCGGTACTGGGGCCGGGCGGGCGCACGCTGGAAGTCCAGATCCGCACCGAGGAGATGCACCGCCACGCTGAGTTCGGCGTCGCGGCCCACTGGCGCTACAAGGAAGGCGGTGGCCAGCGCCGCATCGGCCGCAGCGAGGCCTCCTTCGACGAGAAGATCGCCTGGTTGCGGGAGCTGCTGGCGTGGCGCGACGAAGTCGCGCAGGGCGCGAGCTGGGCCGAGAGAACGCGCAAGGCGGCGCTCGACGACACGATCTACGTGCTGACCCCGCAGGGCAAGGTGGTGGACCTGCCCGCGGGTTCGACGCCGCTGGATTTCGCCTACGCGCTGCACACCGACCTCGGCCATCGCTGCCGGGGCGCGAAGGTGGACGGGCACTTGGTGACGCTCGACACCCCGCTCGCCAGCGGCCAGAGGGTGGAGATCGTGGTCGCGAAGACCGGCGGGCCTTCGCGCGACTGGCTCAATCCGGAACTCGGGTTTCTGCGCAGCAGTCGCGCGCGCGGCAAGCTGCGACAGTGGTTCAACGCGCAAGCGCTCGCCGAGACCATTGCCCAGGGCCGCGCGAGGGTGGAAAAGGAACAGCGGCGCGAGAAGGCGCAGCGAGCGAGCCTGGAGGACCTGGGGCGCAAGCTGGGTTTCGCGAAACCGGATGAGCTGTTTGCCGCTGTGGCGCGCGACGAGGTCAACCTGCGCCAGTTGCAGACGGCGCTGCGCGAGATGAAGGGTACCGTGACGGCGCCGGTTGCCGCGCCCGCCGCCGCACCAAGGAAAGCGAAGGCAGTGGCCGAAGGCGGCGTGCTGGTGGTCGGCGTGGATCGCCTGATGACGCAGCTCGCCCGCTGCTGCAAGCCGGTGCCCCCTGACCCGGTGCGCGGCTTTGTCACGAGGGGCAAGGGCGTCTCCATCCATCGCGAGGACTGCGCGGGTTTCAGGCGGCTGGCGGAACGCGCGCCGGAGCGCCAGATCGAGGTGGCGTGGGGCAGGAAAGGCGGCACGGCGAAGGCCGATGCCACCTACCCGGTGGACGTGCTGGTCACCGCTAGCGACCGTCGCGGCCTGCTGCGCGACGTCGGCGAGGCGCTGGCGCGTGAGAAAATCAACGTCACCGCGGTGCGCACGCAGAACCGGGACGACATCGCCTACATGCGCTTCAGCTTCGAGGTCGAGGACACCGCACACCTGAAGCGCGCGCTGGCCACCGTCAAGCAGTTGCGCGGCATCATTCGAGTGGCCAGGGGATAGGACCATGCAGGCGTTGCTCGACAATCCGGCGGTACAGGGCGGCTTGGCACCCTTCGTGGCGGCGTTCGTTGCCGCGTTTGCCTTGTTCGCCTCGCGCCTGGGTGGCCTCGCCATCCTTGCCGCGCTCGGCACCGCGGTCTGGCTGATCGGTGGTTTTGCCTTTCCCCCGGTCTCGGCGCAGCAGAAAGTCCTGTTGCTCGCGCTCGCGATCCCGGTCATCGGCGTCATCGTGGATCTCGCCTTCAAGCCGACGCGTGCCGCCGGGCCGGTGCTCGGCGCGCTCGTCGGCCTCGCGGTTATCTGGGTCGGCTGGAACGTGCTCCGGCAGAAGGAGCCGGCCGCGATGCTGTTGGCAGGCGCCGGCGTGGTGGCGCTGGCGGGCTGGCTGACCGCGACCAATTTTGCCCTGCGCGATGATCCGGTGCGGGCCGGTGCTGCTGCGCTCACCCTTGGCCTCGGACTGGGCGTCAGCGCTGTGTTGTCCGCCTCTGGCTCCTATGGGCAGTACGCGGCCTCGGTTGGCGCTGGCGCGGGCGGCTTCCTGCTGGTGCAGATGCTGCTGGGCCGGACCATCCAGGCTGGCGCCACCTTTGCGCTTAGCGCCGGAGCGTCATGCGGGCTGCTTGCCGCCGGCGCAGCGCTGGGTTCGCCGCTGCCCTGGTACGCTGCGCTGGCCTTGGCGCTGGTGCCGCTCGCCGTTTGCTTGCCGCTGCCGAGGCCCCGCGTCTGGCTACAGGCGATCGTGGCATCGATCTACGGGGGAATAGCCGCGCTCGCCGCTTGTTTGCTGTCGTGGCCCGAGGTGCAGCAGCGACTCGGGCTGTGAATTCGATCTTCACAATCCACTACCAGAACCTCAAGGAGTTTTTTGCATGAACAAGGCATTTCTCTTTGCAGTCGTCCTGGCGTTGCCGCTCTCGGCGGCCGCCGCCCCCGAGAGCTACACCTTCGACCCGTACCACACCTACCCGTACTTCGAGATCGAGCATTTCGGCATCTCGACGGTGCGCGGCATGTTCCGCAAGTCGACCGGCAAGTTTGTCATCGACCGCGCTACAAAGGCTGCTTCGGTTGAAATCTCCATTGAAACCGCCTCCATCGACACCGGCGACAACGACAAAGGCAGCCGTCCCCGCGCGCGCGACGAGCACCTGCGCAATGCGGACTTCTTCAACGTCACCGAATTCCCGCGCATGACCTTCAAGTCCACCGCGGTGAAGTTGAACGGCGAAAACCCGACCGAAGTCTCGGGCAACCTGACGCTGCTGGGGGTCACCAGGCCGCTCACCCTCAAGGTCGACCGCTGGGTCTGCCGCGACCACCCCATGAGCAAGAAGCCGATGTGCGGCGGCAATGCCTCCGGCACCCTGAAGCGCTCGGAGTTCGGCATGAAGTACGGCATCCCGGCCATTCCCGACGAGCTCAAGCTGTTCTTCGCCATCGAGGCCTACAAGGACTAGTGTTGTTGTAAAATGCTCGTCTTTCAGCAGTCGCGTAGCTCAGCTGGTTAGAGCAC
>SXNB01000062.1 GCA_005777205.1 Burkholderiales bacterium
AACGCTGGTTTGCGCTCCAGTCCCATCCGGATGCAAACGCGCGAACCACGGCCGCGGGGCACCGGGACCTGGCGGGAGCTGAAAAAAGCCCATTGCAGTCAAAGAGCGGCACAGCAAGCGCGTTGAGCAAGATCGTGCCGATGCGAAGTGCCGCGGGACTTAGGCAGGCGAATACCGTCCCGATGTAAACGATCGGTTATATTTGGTGCTCTTGGTGGCGCGCCTACCCGATCAACCTGCGCGCCTGGGCGAAGGCGGTGTTCGCCACCGGCACCCCGGCGTAGATCGCCACCAGCATCAGCATTTCCTTGAGATCGGTCTCCGACAATTCACGCGCGAGTCCGGCGTGCGCGTGCAGCTCGAACTCCTCCCAGCTCTTCAGCGAGGCCAGCATCGCCAGCACCAGCAGCCGGCGGGTGCGGTCGTCGAACACCGGCCGGGTCCACATCTCGCCCCAGGCGTAGCGCGTGATGAGCGCCTGGAATTCGTCAGTAAAGGGATGCCGGTTGGCGAGGCGCGACTCGACATACTTCGCCCCCAGTACTTCCTTGCGGCGCGCGAGGCCTGAGTCGTAGCGAGCCTTCTCCGAGTCGGACCCGGCGGGGAGCAGGAAGCTGCAGATGGCATCCACGTACGCGTCCGGGCATTCCGGCGGCGGCAGATGGGCGCAGGGCAGCTCGACAAGTTGTGCACCCGGCACTGCGTTGGCAATAGCCTGGCCGGTCTCCGGCGTGGTTGCGAGGTCTCGCTTTCCCACCACCACCAGCGTGGGCGCCTTGATCTTCGCAAGCGAGCTGCGCTGGTCCATATCGCGGATCGCCGCGCCGCAGCCGGTGTAGCCGCCCGGATCGGTGGACAGGAATCCGCGCCGGATGGTGAGGTAGCGCTCGTTCTCGCGTTCCATGAACGCGGGCGAGAAGAAACGCCCCATCACCATGTCCACCACCGCCGCCATGCCGCCTTCCCGTACCAACTTCATCCGTCCCGCCCAGGCCTCGGGCCCGAAGTAGGACGAGGTGTTGGACAGGATGAGGCGCTCGAGGCGGTCGGGCGCGTTCGCGCCCAGCCACATGCCCACCATGCCGCCCAGCGAAATTCCAGCGAAGTGAAAGCGCTTCGCGCCGGCTGCGTCCGCTACCGCGAGCGCGTCCTTCGCCAGACGCTCCATGCTGTACTCGGACTGCGGCGCGTCGGAGGCGCCATGGCCGCGCATGTCATAGCGGATGACGCGAAAGCGCCGCGCCAGCGCCGGGACCACCGGGTCCCAGAGCGCGTGGTCGCAACCGATGGCGTTGGCGAGTAACAGCGCGGGGCGGTCGTCGCGCCCGTCGCAGCGCCAGAACAGTCGAGCGCCGTCAGCTTGTGCGAATGGCATGGGTGAACCTCAGGAGTGGATCAGGTGGATTGCGCTTGCCACCGCGCAAGCGCGCGGTCGATCATGGCCTGCGCTGAGCCATAACCGGATATCGGATCAAACAACCCGGCGCGCTCGGCCGCGGGGATGATCTTCGCGGCCTCGAGGTCGCGATCCAGCGCTTCGCGCAGCGAGATGCCTTGCCGCACCACCTGCGCGCAGAGCTTTTCGGCGAGGGCGTGCGAGGCAGCCTTGCCCAGCGACGCGGACAGGCGGATGGACACCGCTTCCGAGTACACCAGGCCCCGGCTGCGGTCGATGTTGGCCTGCATCGCGGCCGGGTCCACGCGCAGGCCTTCCAGCACCTCGGCCATTGCCGCGAGCCCGCTGGCGGTCGAGCAGAAGAGGTCGCGCAACGTATACCACTGGCTTTGCCAATGGCCCAGGCCGCGCTCGTGTTCGGGGGCAAGCTGCGCGATGAGGGTCGCCGCGAGTCCGGGACCGCGCTGCGCCGCTTCCAGCGCAGCGAGGCATCCGACCGGGTTGCGCTTGTGCGGCATCGCCGAGGAGCCGCCCTTGCCCTCGGCTTCGGGCTCGAAGGCCTCGCCAACCTCCGGCTGCATGAGGAGCGACACGTCGCGAGCGATCTTGCCCGCAGCGCCGGCGAGGAGCGCGGTTTCGGAACCAAGCCGGGCGAAGCCGTCGCGCACGCTGTGCCAGGTAATAGCAGGTGCTTGCAAGCCAAGTGCTGTGGCCAGGGAGGTCGCGAGGGCGTCGCCCCTCGTACCGTAGGCCGCGAGGGTGCCGCCCGCGCCGCCGAACTGCAGTACCTGCGATTCGCGTGCCGCGCGAATGAAGGCGGCGTGGCAATTGCCGACGAGGGAGAGCCACACCGCGGCCTTCCAGCCGAAGGGAACCGGCACCGCGGGCTGCAGCAGCGTGCGAGCGACCGTCGGCGTGGCGCGGTGCGCGCTTGCGAGCGCCGCCGCAGCATCACCGACGTGTTTTGAGAGTGTAACGATGCGTGCTGCCGCATCACCGAGGCACAGCACGACCGCGGTGTCGATGACATCCTGACTGGTGGCGCCGAAATGCACCCAGCGTGCCGCCTCCGGCGAAACCGCCGCCACTTGCCCGGTCAGGCTCTTGACGAACGAAATGGTCAGCGTGCCGGCGCGGCGGGCGTCGCGCGCGAGGGCAACGGCATCGAACTTCGCGCCGGCGCAGACCTGGGCGATGATCTTCGCATCCGCTGCGGAAACGATGCCGGCGGCGGCGGAGGCCCCGGCCAGCGCGCCTTCGAAGCGCGCCATGGCGGCGAGCAGCCGCGCATCGCTGAACAACTCCGCGCAGGCTTCGTCCTGGAATGCGTTCTGGAGCATGGAATCCTCTAGACCATCGATAGGCCGACGCAATTCTCGGTCATGGACGCGGAAGCGGCGCGCGCTCCGGCCCAGATGATGCCGACCTGGGTCCTCATCGGGATTTCATTGGACTATCGACCGCCCCAGACTTCCTCGGCGGTCTCGATCACCAGGCGCAGTTTGGCGCGCTGGGCCTCGACGGCGATCTTGTTGCCGTGCACCGTGCTGGAGAAGCCGCACTGCGGGCTGATCGCCAGCTGATCCAGAGGGGCGTACTTTGCCGCTTCGTCGATGCGGCGCTTGAGGTCGTCCTTCTTCTCCAGCTCGCCCAGCTTGGTGGTCACCAGCCCGAGCACCACGATCTTGCCCTTGGGCAGGAACCGGAGTGGCTTGAAGTCCCCCGAACGCGCGTCGTCGTACTCCAAGAAGTAGGCGTCCACGTTCATCTCCGAGAGCAGTGCCTCGGCCACCGGCTCGTAGCCGCCCTGCGCTGCCCACGTGCTCTGGAAATTGCCGCGGCACAGGTGGACAGCGAGGGTCATGCCGGCGGGCTTCTTCGCCGCGACGCGGTTGACAAACTTGGCGTAGCGATACGGCAGCTCGTTCGGATCGTCGCCGCGGGCCTGCGCCGCTGCGCGCATCTTGTCGTCGCACAGGTAGGCGAGATTGGTGTCGTCCATCTGCACGTAGTTGCAGCCCGCCTTGGAAAGCGAGGCCAGCTCCTTGCCGTAAGCTTGCGCGACGTCTTCGTAGAAATCGGGCTCCAGTTCCGGGTAGGCCTTCCGGTCGATGCCGGCGCGGCCGCCGCGGAAATGCAGCATGGTGGGCGACGGAATGGTGACCTTGGGCGTCCTCGTGGTGCGGGACTTCAGGTACTGGAAGTCGGCCAGTTGAATGTCCTTCGCGTGGCGCACCTTGTCGATGACCTTGATGAGAGGCGGCGCCAGTTCCAGGCTGCCATCGGGGCGCTTGATCATCACCGGCAAGTCGGTCTTGACCCCGCCTACCTGTTCCAGGAAGTCGATGTGGAAATAGGTGCGGCGGAACTCTCCGTCGGTGATGGCCTGCAGGCCGACGTCCTCCTGGAACTTCACGATCTCGGCGATGGCTCGGTCCTCGACCTTGCGCAGGTCGGCGGCGGACATCTCGCCCTTCGCCTTCCTGTCTCGCGCCTCGAGCAGGTACTTGGGGCGCAGGAAGCTGCCGACATGGTCGGCACGGGAGGGAAGCATGGCGGGTGTGGACATCGGATGCTTTACTTCGTCGGGAACTGCGGATTCTAGACGGCCTTGGCCGTGGGGATGGGTGCCATGTCGTCCGCCTTCGCCTGCGCGGCATCCCGTGCGCGCAGGTACACACCCTGCCCGAGCAACGCTGACTGCAATTCCGCGATATCCACCGTGCGGGGCGCGATATCGCGATTGGCGGCAATCGCTGCAGCGGCGCCGGCCGCCTGCCCGGTGATCCAGCATTGCGGTATCTCGCGCATGAAGCCGTGGCTATTGGGATCGCAGGAAACGTGGCGGCCGCAGGCGATGAGGCCTTCGAGCTTCTCAGGCACCTGGCAGCCATAGGGGATGGAAATGTTGGGGAACTTGGGCGACACGCTGGGCGTGACGCCGATTTCGTCGTCGAACACCTGCGCCGTGGGCCAGTGCACGCGCAGCATCTTCTTCATGCCTACGAGCCGGCGCGAGTGGCGCACGCCCAGTTGCGGCGCAGAGAGCATCAGGTATGCGTTTTCGAAACCCGGCGCGTGGGCCCGGTAGAAATCCAGGTGCGTGCCCATGAGGCGATGGGAGCGCACTTCCACCTCGGTCTGGTCGTCCACGTCCAGCGCCGAGAAGCCCGACTGCCGTGGTCCCATGTAAAGGGAGACATCGTTGCGCCAGGACACGAAGGGACGCTCGAAGGCGCCCAGTTCTTCGCGGCCGCGCGCCATGAACTGGGCGAACTGTTCCGGCTGGCTGCTGCGGAACGCGATCCAGCGCTTCATGTCCACGCCGCCGAACAGCCACGCCGTATTCATGCTGTGGTGGATGTCGTGCGACTCAATGTCGGACTCGAAGGCGGCTCCGCCACGCGCGAATAAGTCACCGTCGCCGGTGGCATCCACCACCACTTTCGCGCGAATGGCCTGGCGGCCGCCCTTGCCTTCGAATAGGGCGCCGCGCACCACGCCCTCCTCCATCAGCGGCAGCGCCGCCCACGCGTGGAACGCGAGGCGTGCGCCCTGCTCCAGCACGATTTCCTGTGAGAGCAGTTTCAGGCGCTCCGGGTCGATGGTGGGCGACCAGGTGACGATGCCGTGGAAGGCGGCGGTGCGTTGCGCCCAGTGCGAAGCGCGGGCTGCGTCGCGCGAACCCCACTCTTCGGCGCCGGGACCGGCAATGGCGTCAGGCGGCAGGCGCCCAAGCAGCTCTTCTGCAAAGCCGCGGATCACTCGCCGCCCTTCCCAATCGGTCATGCGGTCGATCCAGATCACCAGGCCCCCGGTCGACAAGCCGCCCAGGTGGTTGTAGCGCTCGAGCAGAATCACATCGGCGCCCAGGCGTGCGGCGGCGACAGCCGCAGCGGTGCCGGACGGGCCGCCACCCACCACCAGCACGTCGCATTCGCGGTAGACCGGGATGTCGCGCCCGGACTCATGCACCGTGCCGAGGCTGGGCCGGCCGCGCTCGCCGCGCTCGAATTCGTGCATGTCCGAGACGAGGATGCGGTCGTCGGAGCGCTTGACCGGCTTGATCGTACTCATGCGCCGGGTTCCGGTCATCGCCTCAGCAGTCGAAGAAAACCGTTTCGGCCTTGCCTTGCAGAATGACATTCCATTCCTGCACCCCGGGCTTCACGGCCCTGGCAATCAGTGTGGCTCGACGATCGGCGGGAACGAGCGCCAGTACCGGGTCCTTCGCGTTCGAGGTCTCGCCCGGGAAGTAGATCCGGCTCACGAGCTGCTTGAGTTGCCCGCGCATGAAGACGTTAACCGCGATGTGGGGCGCTTGCAGCTTGCCGCCCGGCCCGGGCACCGGCCCCGGCTTGATGGTGCGGAAGCGGAACGCGCCGTTCCTGTTCGTCGCCGAGCGGCCGAAGCCACGAAAGCCATCGGCCAGGGGCTTGGACTGGCGATCGCGCGGATGGGCGTACTTGCCGGCAGCGTTCGCTTGCCAGATCTCGACCAGCGCATCGTTCACCGGCTGGCCGTCGCCGTCGAGCACCCGGCCCTGGATCAGCACGCGCTCGCCCGGTATGCCCTTGGGCGCAAGGTTCTCCGTGATCAGCCAGGTGAGGCCGATGTGCAGGTACGGGCCGACCGTCTGCGAAGGGGTGGCATGCAGGCTCATCGCTCGGTCTCCATCGGCGTTTCCTGCGCCCCGCGCAGGATGATATCGAAGCGGTACCCGAGCGCAATCTGAGGGATCGTGGTCTCCCAGTCCAGCGTCGAAATCAGGCGCTGGCGCGCGCTTTCGTCGGGGACGCAGTTGTACATCGGGTCGAAAGCAAGCAGTGGGTCGCCGGGGAAGTACATCTGCGTCACCCGGCGCGTGGCGAAGGCCGCACCGACCAACGAGACG
>SXNB01000007.1 GCA_005777205.1 Burkholderiales bacterium
GCGACGTGTACCACCAGAACGAAGTCGAGCAGTCGCGCTACAACTTCGAACTGTCGAACGCGGAGATGCTGTTCCGTCACTTTGGCGAGTACGAGGTCGAAGCAAAGCGCCTGATCGAAGCGCAGTGCGTGCTACCCGCCTACGAGATGGTGATGCAGGCCTCGCACACCTTCAACCTGCTCGATGCCCGGGGCGCGATCTCGGTCACCGAGCGCGCCGCCTACATCGGACGGGTGCGGGCGCTGGCGCGCGCCGTGGCGCAGGCATACTACGAGTCGCGCGAGCGGCTCGGCTTCCCGATGGTCAAGGCGGCGTAGATGGAAACGACGCTGCTCGTGGAGCTGCTCACGGAGGAGATGCCGCCGAAGTCCTTGCGCGCGCTGGGGGGGCATTTTGCCTCGGCGCTGGCCGCCGACCTGCAGAAATCCGGTTTCACCTCCGGTGGCGCGGTTGCGGCATTCGCCACGCCCCGGCGCCTCGCGGTGCGCATCGCTGGAGCCCTCGAGCGCTCGCCTGACGTGACGAAGGAAATTCAGGGGCCGCCGGTGACGGCAGCCCTGCAGGCGGTGGCCGGCTTCGCGAAGAAAAACGGCCTCGCCATCGAGGCGCTGCGGAAGATGGCCGGCCCGAAGGGCGAAATCTACGTCGCGTGCGTGACGCAGGCGGGACAGGCACTCGCCGATGTGCTCGCGACCAAAGTGACGTCGGCGCTCAAGTCGCTTCCCGTTACGAAGGTGATGCGCTGGGGCTCGAGCGAAGCGCAGTTCGTGCGCCCGGTGCACGGCCTGGTGATGCTGCACGGCTCGAGAATCGTTGCAGGAACCGTGCTTGGCCTTCAATCCGGCAACAAGACGCGTGGCCACCGCTTCATGGGCAAGTCCGAGATCACGCTCGCCGGCGCTGACAGCTACGAGAAGCAGCTGCTGGACGAAGGCATGGTGGTCGCCGACTTCGACGCCCGCAAGGCCGCCATCGACTCCGCGCTGCAGGCCGAGGCAATGCGCCAGGGCGGCAGCCTCGGTGACTACGCGGCGCTACTGGACGAAGTCGCCGCGCTGGTCGAGCACCCCAGCGTGTACGTCGGCGCGTTCGACAAGGCTTTCCTGGAAGTGCCACAGGAATGCCTGATCCTGACAATGCAGCAGAACCAGAAGTACTTCCCGCTATTCGATACCGCCGGCAGGCTGCAGCCGAAGTTCCTCATCGTCTCCAACATGAAGGTCGCGGACCCGCGCCACATTGTCGGCGGCAACCAACGCGTGGTGCGCCCTCGACTGGAGGACGCGCGCTTCTTCTACAACCAGGACCGCAAGCAACGGCTGGAAGTGCGCGTCACCTTGCTTAACAAGGTTGTCTACCACAACAAGCTCGGCACCCAGCACAAGCGCATGGAGCGCGTACGTCTGCTGGCCGGCAAGATCGCCCGCGTGCTGGGCGCTGACCCGCTGCTCGCCGAGCGCGCCGCCGAACTCGCCAAAGCAGACCTGCTGACTGGCATGGTGGGCGAGTTTCCGGAGCTACAGGGCGTCATGGGCCGCTACTACGCGATTCACGACGGCGAGCCGGTCGAGGTGGCCGACGCCGTCGAGGCCCACTACCGGCCGCGCTTCGCCGGCGACCGGTTGCCGGAGGGCAAGGTCGCCTCCGCGGTGGCGCTGGCCGACAAGCTGGATGCGATCGCCGGATTGTTCAGCATCGGCCAGCAGCCCACCGGCGACAAGGATCCGTTCGGCCTCAGGCGGGCGGCGCTGGGCGTGGTGCGGATCCTCGTGGAACAAAAGCTGCACCTGTCGATTCTTGAGCTTGTGAAGGCGGCCTGCGAGCCGTTCGCGAGCCCTGCTCAGGTAGAGCTCGTCCAGTTCATCTATGATCGATTTGCTGGATATCTTAAAGAGCAGGGGTACTCCACGCTGCAAATTGATGCTGTGCTGAGTAAGCATCCGACCAGTCTGGGCATCGTGCCGCTGCAACTTGAAGCCGTGAAGGCCTTCCAGGCCCTGCCCGAAGCCGAGAGCCTGGCCGCGGCCAACAAACGCATCGCCAATATCCTGAAGCAGGCCGAAGCCAAAGGTGAAACGCCGGTCAATGCGACGCCGGACAATCTTACCGACCCCGAAGATCGCGCGCTGCACGACGCCGTCTGTTTCGCTTCGGCGAAGGCGAAGCCGCTTTATGAAAAAGGCGACTACGCCGGCTACCTGAAGTGCTTCGCGGTGCTCAAGGCGCCGGTGGACATCTTCTTCGAAAAGGTGATGGTGATGGACCCGGACGACAAGGTGCGGCGCAATCGCCTTGCCCTCCTGCGCGACCTGCGCGAGGCCATGAACCGCGTCGCCGACCTCTCCAGGCTCGCGGCCTGAAGCAGATGAAGCTGATCGTCCTCGACCGCGACGGCACCATCAACCACGACAGCGAGCAGTACATCAAGTCGCCGCTGGAGTGGAAGCCGATCCCGGGAAGCCCGGAGGCGATCGCGCGCTTGACGCACGCCGGGTGGCGCGTGGTGGTCGCCACCAACCAGTCGGGCATCGCGCGCGGTCTGTTCGACATGTCGACGCTGAACGCCATCCACGCCGAGATGCATCGCGTCGTGGCGCTCGCCGGCGGTCGCATCGACGCCGTCTTCTTCTGCCCGCACGCCGCGGACTCGAATTGCGAGTGTCGCAAGCCCAGGCCCGGCCTGCTGTTGGAGATTGCCAAGCGCCTGAATGTGGGCATGGCCGGGGTACCGCTCGCCGGGGACTCGCTGCGCGACCTGGAAGCCGCCGCTGCGGTGGGCGCGCGGCCGCTGCTGGTGCTCACTGGCAAGGGCCGAAACACGCGCGCCACCGGCGGGCTGCCCGCGGGCACCGAGGTCTTCGACGACCTCGCGGCGATCGCGGCCAAGCTCGCTCCATGACGGCGCTGCGCTCGGCGCTCTTCTTCCTCATCCTGCTCGTCGTCACGCCGCCCTACGCGGTGTTCTCGCTGCTGTGCGCGCCGCTGCCGCGCCTCGCGCGCAACCGGGCTATCGCGGGCTGGACGCGCATCATCGTCGCGCTGGCGGGGCCCATCCTCGGCATCCGCTACCGGGTCGAGGGCGCCGATCATCTGCCGCGCGAGCCCGCGGTTGTCCTCTCCAAACACCAGTCGGCCTACGAGACGCTCGCCTTCAACCAGATCTTCCCGCCCCAGGTGCACGTGCTCAAGCGCGAGCTGCTGTGGATCCCGTTCTTCGGCTGGGGCCTCGCGCTGATGAGCCCGATCGCGATCGACCGCTCGCGCGGTATCCGGGCGCTGCGCGAGATCGCGCGACGCGGCCGCATCCGCTTGGACCAGGGCTTCTGGGTGATCGTGTTCCCCGAGGGCACCCGGGTCGCCCCCGGCAAGCGCCGGCGCTACCAGCCGGGCGGCGCCTGGCTCGCGGCGCACGCCGGCGTGCCGGTCATTCCGGTGGCGCACAACGCAGGGCTGCTCTGGCCGCGCTACGCCTTCATGAAGCGCCCCGGCACGGTCACCTTCCGCATCGGCCCGCCGATTCCGGCCAAGGGACGCGATCCCAACGAGGTGATCGCGGAAGCCGAGTCCTGGATCGAGGCGCAGCAGGCCGAACTGTGCTCCGCCGCCTCGTAGCGCAGCTCGACCTGTTTCGGCGGCTGGCGCCGGAGGAGACCCCCGTCGCGCGCCAAATCGTCCTCCAGGGCCGCAGGATCCCCTACCGCTTTGAGCGCCGCCGTCGACATTCGCTCGCCCTCGCCGTGGATCACGATGGCCTGCGCGTGCTGGCGCCGATGCGTGCGCCGATGTGCGACGTCGAGGTGTTCCTGCAGGAGAAATCCGGCTGGATCACGCGTAAGCTTGAGGATTGGGCCGCGCGCGGCAGACCGGTATCGCTCCACGTCAGCACTGGGGAGCTCCTGCCGCTCTTCGGGCGGACGCTCGCGATCCAGGTCGCGCCCGGCCCCCGCGCCGTCCGCCTGTCGGAGGACACGCTGCTGGTGCGGACGAACGGGGACGCGCGCGCGCTGCTGAAGGACTGGATCCGTGGCCAGGCCCTCGCGGTCTTCAGCGATCGCGCCGCCCACTACGCGGCCCGCCTCGAGCTGCCCCCGCCGCCCGTAGCGCTGATGGATGCGCACGCGCGCTGGGGCTCGTGCAGCGCGCGAGGCCGCATCCGCCTGTCCTGGCGCCTCGCCCACCTCGCGCCCGAGCTGTCGGACTATGTTGTCGCGCACGAGGTCGCGCACCTGCGGGAGATGAACCACTCGCGCCGCTTCTGGGCGCTGGTGGAAACGCTGTATCCTGCCCACCGCGCCGCGCGCCAGGCGATTCGACGGGCGGGCGCCACCCTTCCCCGGCTTTGAGGAACGATGATGAGACTCCTGCACACCATGCTCCGGGTCGGCGACCTGCCGCGCTCGATCCGGTTCTACACCGAGGTGCTGGGCATGAAGCTGCTGCGCAGCACCGACCGGCCGGACCAGAAGTACTCGCTCGCCTTTGTCGGCTATGACGCCGAGGACAAGACTTCGGTGCTCGAGCTCACCTACAACTACGGCGTGGACAAGTACGACATGGGCGGCGCCTTCGGACACCTCGCCATCGAGGTGAAAGACGCGGCGCAGGCGTGCGATAGCGTGCGCAAGGCGGGCGGCACGGTGACGCGGGAGGCCGGGCCAGTGAAAGGCGGCACCACGGTGATCGCCTTTGTCGCCGACCCGGACGGCTACAAGATCGAATTTATCGAGTGCAAATAGCAGCGATCCGGACGTAATCCTGCGGCGTCAGGTTCTCGGGCCGTAGCCCCGGATCCAGGCGCAGCGCCTCGAACTGGCCCGGCGCAAGACCCAGCGCGTTGCGCAATGTCTTCCTGCGCGCGCTAAAGGCCTGCCTGACGACATCGGCGAAGTTCCCGGGTAGCGCCTCGCCCTGGAGCGGCACCATGCGCACGACTGCGGACTCCACCTTCGGGGGCGGGCGAAACGCGCCGGCGGCGACCCTAAACAGCTTCTTCATCGCGAAGCGCGCCTGCAGCATCACCGACAGGCGGCCGTACTCGGGCGTCGAATGCGCGGCGACCATGCGGTCCACCACTTCCAGCTGCAGCATGAAATGCAGGTCGCGGAAGCGCGCGCCCCACTCGCCGAGGCGAAACAGGATCGGCGTGGAGATGTTGTAGGGCAGGTTGCCGACGATGCGCGCGCCCTCTGGCAGCGCACCGAAGTCAAACTCGAGCGCGTCCGCACGGTGCAGCGCCAGCCGGTCCCGCGGAAACTCCGCCTCGAGTGCGTCCGCGAGGTCGCGGTCGATCTCGATCGCCGTGACCTGCCCGGCCTTCTCGATTAGCCGGCGCGTGAGCGCGCCCTCGCCCGGGCCGATTTCCACCAGGGCCTCGCTCGCCTTGGGATCGATCGCGTCCACGATCCGCGCCAGGACGGCGTGGTCGTGCAGGAAATGCTGCCCGAAGCGCTTCCTCGGGCGATGCCGCATCAGGGCTGGTCGAGACGGATCTCGACGTAGGCGCGGTCGCGCAGCTGGCGCAGCCACTCCTGGAACGCCTCGTCCGCCTTGCGCTCGCGCAGCACCTGCCGAGCTTGCAGGCGCTTGCGTTCCGGCGTCAGGCCGGCATTGCGCCGCTCGAGCACCTCGATCAAGTGCCAGCCGAAGGTCGACTTCACCGATTGGCTGATCTCGCCGGGCTTCAACTCGTTCATGGCGCGTTCAAACTCGGGCACGGTATCACCGGGGAACACCCAGTCCAAGGTCCCGCCGCGCGAAGCGCTACCGTCCTCGGAATGCTGGCGCGCGAGGTCGGCGAAGTCCTGCTTGCCGATCACCATGCGCTCGCGCAGGTCGGCCAGCTTGCGCCGCGCCTCCGACTCGGATACCACTTCGTTGGTTCGGACAAGGATGTGCCGAACCCGCGTCTGCGTCACCGGCGCGTCCGCGCCCGCGGTGCGGCTCTCGATCAGCTTCAGAACATGGAAGCCCGCTGGACTACGCAGCACTTCGCTTACGCCGCCGGGGCGCAGCGTCATCAGCGCGGCACTGAACAGCTCCGGCAGCCGGTCCTCGGCCCGCCAGCCCATGGCCCCACCTTGCAGCGCATCGGCGCCGTCGGAATAGCTGGCCGCGAGCCGGGCGAAATCGCCCCCCGCAGCCGCCTCGACGCGCGCCTTCTCCGCCTTGACCCGGGCCTGCTCGATGCGCTCCGGGGCCGCCTGCTCCGGCAGGCGCACCAGTATGTGCGCGATGTTGTATTCGCCGCCACGGCCATCGCCGCCCTTGTTCTCCTCTAAGTAGAGGTCGATCTCGGTGTCGTTCACCTCGATGCGGTCGTCCACTTCCCGCTCACGCAGGCGTGTGAGCATGATCTCCGAGCGGACTTCCTCCCGGAAGCGCTCGAAGTTGACGCCGTCGCGCTCCATTGCGCGGCGAAAGTCCGGCAGCGACAGGTTGTTCGTCTGCGCAACCCGCTCGATCGCACGGTCGAGCTGGACCTCGTCGATGCGGATTCCGTTCTCCCGCGCCATCTGCAGCTGGACCTTTTCCAGAATCAGCCGCTCGAGCAGCTGGCGCTCGAGCAGCGACGCTTCGGGCAGCGGCGTGCCTTGGCGGCGCAGCTGGCGCTCGGTCGATTCGCGCCGTTCGCGCAGCTCGGAGTAGGTCACTACGTCGCGGTTGACCACCGCCGCGATGCGGTCCACCAGTGCGACCCTCTGCGCGTGCGCCGATGCCGCGGCCAGCAGCACCAGGGCCGCCGTCAACAGGACTCTCGCCATTGCGTTTCCTAGTAGATCTGCTCGAAGGGCAGGGGCTGGCGCACCCCCGGCGGCACCAGGGTCGCGTCGCTCGGGTTGGTGACGGCATAGCCGGGGATCTCGCGCTTGAGGAAGTTGACCGCGTTGCCCCCTATGCCGGCTGAGCCGAGGCCGTTCAGCTCGAGCTGGAACAGCAACGTCGAGGCGGTCGTCTGGGCCGCCGCCTGGATTCGCGAGAACACTGCGCGGAACACCCAGCAGCCGCCGTTGTACTCCAGCCCCCCCAGGCCCTCCAACATGCGGCCGTCGCGGAAGGAGTAGTTGTAGCGCCCGACCGCATACCACCCCGGCGCGACCGGCCACTGGCCGGAAAGATCCACCTGGCGCAGCTGGTCGCGGTTGAAGCGATAGCTGGCGTTGATGACCTTCGCAATCTCGGGGGAGTAGCGCAGTTGGGCGCCGTAGCGCTCGGCGCGGTTTTCGCGCGTCGTCGAGTACTGCACCGCGCCGTCGAAGGTCCAGTCGCGCAGGAACCGCCCGCCCAGGGAAGCCAGAAGGTCGGACGAATCCACGCTGCGCAGCGGCGTAGCCGCATTGAGCGCGACCCGGTCGTTCTTAAAGTGATAACGCTGACCGACGGTGGCGCGGAACAACTCCTGCCCGGAGGCGTTCAGCATCCGCGAGGTCAGCGCCAGGGTGACCAGGTTGGCGTCACCAAAGCGGTCGCCGCCGGCGAACCGGTTCTCGCTGAAGAGAGTGGCGTAATTGAAATCCACGAGCCCAGTGTCGAACAGGGGAATCTGGTCCTGCGAGCGGTACGGGACATACAAGTAGTACGCGCGCGGCTCCAGGGTCTGCGTCAGCTTGTCCCCGAACAAATTCGCCTCGCGCTCGAAAATCAGCCCGGCATCGGCAGACAGCCAGGGAATGTTGGCCGATTGGCGGTTCGGCTGTCCCGCTGCGGTGCGCGTCAAATGGTAATTCGTCGTGCGCAACCCAACCTTTGGGGTCGCGAAATACCCCGGCGCCAGGAGCGGCGCGGACAGCGTCGGGTTGAAGGTCACTCGGGAACCCTCGACGAGCGTCGGATGGGCGAACCGGACGTACTCCCCCGTGGCGCCGAACTCCATCACGCCGCCGATGTCGTTCCGGGTGGCATACAGGTTCACCTGGGGCAGCCGGGCGTAGGGAATGGCGACCGGCGCCAGCGGATCCTGGAGCGTCTGGAACTTGTGCAGCCGCCCGACGAGGGTGTATGCGAGCCCGCCAAGGCCGTTGCTGTAGGTGAGCGCACCTTCGCGCTGCAGGTGGCTCACCGAGATCGACCGGACCTGCGACGCGAAATCGACCAGGTAGCGGTTGTCGCTCACGCGGTTGTACTCCAGCCGCCCGGTGAGATTCGGCTGGAAGCGATGCTCGTGCAACACCGAGAATGCCGAACGGCCGCGGTCCAGCTCCCGGTCCTTTGGCATGACCTCCAGAAGCGCCTGGCCCGAAAAGTCCCGGTTGAGGTAGCGCAAATGGGATTTCAGCTGCTCGCCCCGCTTGCTCATGTGCGCCGGGGTGAGGGTCAGGTCGTACTCGGGGGCGATGTTCCAGTAGTAGGGCACGCCCAGCTCAAAGCCGCGACGGGTGGACTGTGAGTATTGAGGCGTCAGAAATCCGGATTTGCGCCGGTTATCCAGCGGAAAGCTCGCAAACGGCAGCGCGAAAACAGTGGTGTCCAGGAAGCGCACCCGCATGTCCTTGGCCCTGCCCTGCTCGGCGTCGTAGTCGAGCTCGAGCTCGCCCGCCTCGATGCGCCAATCCTCCTTGCCCGGGGCGCAGCTGGTGTAGTGGCCCTGGTTGAGCAGCAGGCGGTTCTTGCCGAGGAACTCCAGCCGCTCGCCGCCGCCGCGGGCGGTCTGGTCGCGATTGAGGATGAAGCTGGGCTGCTCGAACACGCCCGTGTCGCCCAGCGTGTCGTAGCGCAGGCGGGGGCCAAAGAAACGGTCCGGGCCGCGCTCCAGCCGAACCCCGCCCTCGGCCTCGATGCGGCCGAACTCCTGGTTGTAGCGCAGGAAATCGCTGAAGACGTTGATGTCGTCCCGCTTCAACTCGACTTTGCCCCGCGCGGTCACTTCCAGCTCGGAGACGCCGTCAATCTTCTCAGCGTCGATCGTGGTCGGCCCCTTCTGAGACCCCGGCGCGGCCCCCGGCACCGGGGCTTGCGCCTCGGCAAGGGGTGCCCCGAAAAAGAGGATCAGCAGCGCGGCAAGACGCGCTGTAGCGAGCTGCATTGGCAGTGTTTTAGGATGGAAACTAAAGAGCGAAAAGTGGCACAATTCGGCGCATTCCGCAATGGATTCGAGACTCGCCGCGATGGAGCGCTGGGTGGCCGCGCAACTGCGCGGCGCCGCCTTTGTGCTCGCCCCAGCCTCGGCAGACGCCAGCTTCCGGCGCTATTTCCGCGCCATCCTGCGCTCATCGCTCGCCAACGGCCCCAGTTACATCGTCATGGACGCGCCGCCGGCCACCGAGAACTGCGCCCCGTTCGTGCAGGTCGCAGTCCTGCTGCGGGCAGCGGGACTCAACGCGCCCGAAGTCATTGCCCAGGACCTCGCGCAGGGATTCCTGCTGCTCACCGACCTCGGCTGCGAGACCTACCTCGATGCCCTGAGGCGCGATGCCAGCGCGCAGGCGCCGGTGTTGTTCAGAGACGCCATCGACGCTCTGCTGCGCTGGCAGCTCGCGACGTGCCCCGGCGAGCTGCCGCCTTATGACGAGGCACTGCTGCGTCGGGAGACCCGGCTGTTCCCGGAATGGTACGCGGCGCGGCACCTCGGCAAGCCGCTGGCGCCTGCGCAAGAGCAGGCGTTCGCACAGGTGGAGGCGGAACTGCTGCGCTCGGCGCTGGCGCAGGGACGCGTCTACGTCCACCGCGACTAC
>SXNB01000063.1 GCA_005777205.1 Burkholderiales bacterium
GCGGAGGGGATCACGTCGGACAGGAGCGAGACGTCAAGCTTGCCCGGATGACTCGCGGCGAGATCCATGAGCGCGACCGCGCGGTCGGTGCCGGCGAGCACGAAGCGACCGCCGCCGGCGCCGAGTTCGAACGCGATGTCGCCCACGGCGGCCTCAAGCGCCATGGCAGCGGCCTCGAGGCCCTGCTCGATGACCTTCGCCGAGGCCTGTACGATCGACGCGCCGCTCATCATCATGGAGCGCGAGCCGCCGGTGCCACCGCCGAATACTAGCTGGTCGGAATCGCCCTGCGCGAGGCGGATGCGTTCAAAGGGCACGCCCAAGCGCGAGGCAAGCACCTGAGCAAACGGCGTCGCGTGGCCCTGGCCGTGGTCGAGCGTTCCGGTAACGATCGTCACGTCGCCGTTTTGTTCGAAGCGCACGCCGCCCAATTCCTTGCCGGGCGGCGCGGTGACCTCGAGGTAGCTGCCCAGTCCTAGGCCGCGCAGCTTGCCCCTGGCACGGCTCTCGGCCTTGCGTGCCGCAAAGCCGGCGACATCGGCGCGCTTCAGCGCCGCCTCCATCAGCGCGCCGAAATCGCCGGAGTCGTAGGTCTGGTCCGAGGCTGCCTTCCAGGGCAGGTCCTGGGGGCGGATATGGTTGCGGCGGCGCAGTTCCATTCGGTCTATGCCCATCGCCGCGGCGGCGTTGTCGACCAACCGCTCCAGGTAATAGTTGGCCTCTGGGCGCCCCGCGCCTCGATAGGGACCCACCGGCGTGGTGTTGGTGAAGGCGACTCTGGTCGTCACCTGCAGCAGCGGCGTGCGGTACACGCCGGGCGAGTTCTTCACCGCGGTCAGCGACGGCGCCAGAGGTCCCATCGGGCTGAGCCACGCGCCGACGTTGCCGGTGCCGGTGATGCGCTGTGCGAGGAAATTCCCGTTCTTGTCCAGCGCCAGCTCCGCGATCACCTCGTGGTCGCGGCCGTGATGGTCGGAGACGAAGCTGCCCGAGCGGTCGTCGGTCCACTTTACGGGGCGGCCGAGTGCGCGCGAAGCATGCGCGAGGCACAGGTACTCGGGGTAGATGTAGCCCTTCATACCGAAGGAGCCACCCACCTGGTGACTGCGTATGCGCACCATCTCAGGCGCGAGGCCCAGCATGTCCACAAGCTGACTCTTCATGCGGAACACGCCCTGTCCGGGGGCGGTGAGCGAGACACGGCCGGCAGCGTCCCAGGAACAGATGCCGACGCGCGGCTCCATCGCCGCTACCACCATGCGCGTATTGCGCAGCGTGAGCTTCTCTACATGCGCGGCGGCCGCGAATGCCGCTGCCACCTTCGCCTCGTCGCCGAAGTGGTAGTCGCAGGCGACATTACCGGGCACGTCGTCGTAGAGCTGCGGCGCACCGGGCTTCACCGCTTCGCTTGAGAGCGTCACTGCGGGCAGCGGCTCGATATCCACCTCCACAGCTTCGGCCGCGTCGCGCGCCTGCGGCACGGTCTCGGCGACCACGCAGGCGATCGGATCGCCCACGTGGCGCACGCGGTCCGTTGCGAGCGACTTGCGCTCGGGTTTCTTCATCGGCGTGCCGTCCTGGTTGACGAGCGGCGCCAAGCATTGGTGTGGGCCATAGGCGGCCAGGTCGACCGCGGTGTAGACAGCGATTACGCCCGGCATGGCTTTCGCAGCGGCGGTGTCGATGCCGCGCAGAATGCCGTGGGCGTGGTTGCTGCGCACCATGCAGGCGTAGGCCTGGCCAGGCTCGTTCAGGTCGTCGGTGTAGCGGCCTTCGCCGCGCAGCAGCACCGGGTCTTCGGTGCGGGAAACGGGCTGGCCGATGCCATAGCGGGTAAGCGCAAGGGCTTCTGCATCGTGAATGTCATCGTTCGGCGAGTTCATGTACCGATTATCGCAGGCAGCGGCAAGGCTGCGACAATGATTCGTCATG
Source organism: Burkholderiales bacterium (assembly GCA_005777205.1). GTDB lineage: Bacteria > Pseudomonadota > Gammaproteobacteria > Burkholderiales > SG8-39 > RBG-16-66-20. The sequence goes on from SXNB01000063.1 coordinate 1,933, forward strand.
GCAAAACGCAAAGCGAAGACAGGGACGAAGGCGGATAAGCGCTCCGGCCCGCGGCACCACCATAACGTCTACGTCATCGAACTGGACGGCCGGGTACTGGATCACGCGCGCTTCCGTACCGCCAATCCGGACCGGGACATGCTGAAGCCCTGCCTCTACGTCGGCTGCACTGGCCTCACACCCGAAGCGCGCTTCGCGAAGCACAAAACCGGCATCCGGGCAAACGGCTATGTGCAGCGCTACGGCACCCGACTGCTGCCCGGGCTCTTCGCCTACGCCAACCCGATGCCCTACAACGCGGCGCGCGACATGGAGGTGGAACTGGCGATCGCGCTGCGCGAGCAGGGCTACGCGGTGTGGCAGGCCTAGGGGCGCGAGGCCTGCACCAGGCCGAATGCCTCGAAGCGCAGGTACAGTTCGCGGCAAATCCAGGCGTCCGTTGCGGCGTACACGATCTGCTGTTCGGTCAGGCGCGGCGCCGACCAGTTGGTGGTCTTCGCACCCTTGGTAATCCGCGCGCCCAGGAAGATGCCCGCCAGGTTGCGCAGGCCGGTCTGCTTGAGGCCGTGGCGCTTTGCCACCAGCCCGAGGTCCGTGACCGATTGCGGCTCGAACGGAAACTGGTTCTTCAGCAGGCGAAGGTCGTCGGCGAGCGCCACGCCGGAAACGGTGATGCGCGGCTCGGCCAACACGCGCGCGAGCACCGCCGAGCAGTCCAGACGCAGCAGCGGGAACAGGTATACGCGGTGCGCAGTGGCCACCTGCGCAAGCGCCGGCGGGTAGCTCTCGCCGGGTCGGAACGCGGGCCGGGTCTCGGTATCGAAACCGATCACCGCTTCGTCGTAGATTTCCTCGGCCGCGCGCTCCAGTTCCCGCGCGTCCTCCACCAGCCGCACCTCGCCCTCCCAGCGCCGGATGGGCAGGCTGGCCATCTCCTCCTTCGAGATGCTCTTCGACAAGTGCTCGGGCAACGCCATGCCCCAGTGTAATTCACGCAAATCAGGGATGGACCACGATTTCCTTTCGATGCAGCGGTAAGCTTCGCCCCGTGCAGCGCCTTGTCCTCGACACCAACGTCTGGCTGGATTGGCTCGTGTTCAACGATCCGTCGGCGCAGCCCATTGCCGCCGCGGTGGGCGCTGGCCGCGCGCGGATCCACATCGACGCCGCCTGCGAGGCCGAGTTCGTGCGCGTGCTGGCCTACGACCGCGGCAGGCGCACGCTGGACGCAGACGCCCAGGCTGTCTGCCATGGGCAAATGTGTACGATCGTGCACATTTCGGACCCGGCCGCGGCGCACCCGCTGATGCGCCTGCCCGACTGCCGCGATCCGGACGACCAGAAGTTCCTCGAACTGGCGCGCGCCTGCGGCGCCGACTTCCTTGTCAGCCGCGACCGCGCGCTGCTGGAGATCGCCCGCCGCAAGGGCCGGCCGCTGCCCTTCACCATCGTCACGCCGGCGGCGCTGGCCCACTGGCTGGAAGCCGCCGCATGAAATGGGGCATGCACCAGAACTCCCTGTTCGCGGTGCTGCTGCGCTCGCCGTGGTGGGTCAGTCTGCTGCTCACGCTGGCGATCTTCGCCGGGCTGCGCCTGGTGATTCCGTGGTACTACGCCGCCTTCGGCACGCTGCCCATTTTCATCATCGGCCTGGTGGCCGCCTGGCGACAGCTGCGCGCGCCCAGCGCCGAGAAGATTGTCACGGCATTGGACGTCCTGCGAGGCATGAACTGGGATGCGTTCTCGAACCTGCTGGAGGAAGGTTTCCGGCGCGACGGCTATGCCGTGGAGCGCCTGGGCGGCGCGCAGGCCGATTTCGAGCTGACCAAGGCCGGGCGCAAGTCGCTCGTCGCCTGTAAGCGCTGGAAGGCCGCGCGCACCGGCGTTGAGCCGCTGCGCGAGCTCAAGGCAGCCGGAGAAACGCGCGAGGCCGGGGAATGCGTGTACGTGCTTGCGGGCGATCTCTCCGAGCAGGCGCGCAGCTTCGCGGCGCAGAACCGCATCCGTCTGTTAGAGGGCGCGGAACTGGTGCTTCTGGCCCGCAATGCCTGAAACCAAAAATCAGGGACGGGCCACGATTTCCGGCTAGTACAGCGCCGATGAAAGTTTCCGCCGGTACTCCGACACCAGTTCTGGCTGCGCCGCCGCCAGCGTGAACAGCGCCAGCATCTGCTTGCGCGCCTCGCCGTCCTTCCAGTCCTTGCCGCGGCGCACGATCTCCAGCAGCTCGTTCATCGCCTCGCGGTAGAGGCTCTTCGCCCCATACAGCGCGGCGAGCGCGGCGCGGGCCTCGTGGTCGGCCGGATTCGCGGCGAGCCGAGACTTCAGTTCCCCCTCGCCCGGCCCACCTTTGCCCGCCCTCGCATACGCGATGCCTTGCCGGAGCGCCGCGACTTTCGCATCCGTGTCCATGTTGGGCTGCACCTTCGCCAGTTTCGCCTCAGCCTCCTCCAGCCGGCCTGCGGCGAAGTGCGCCTCGGCGGCAGCCAGCGCGAGGTCGGCGGCCGTGGGCAGGAGCTTGTCGAAGAACGCGCGTACCTGACCCTCGGGTTGCGCCCCCATGAATTGCGCAAGGGGCTTGCCGTTCCTGAACGCGATGACGTTGGGGATGGAGCGGATGGCGAAGGCCTGGGACAGGTCCTGGTTATCGTCCGAGTTGATCTTCACCAGCTTCACCCGCCCGGCGTACTCCAGGGCGACCTTCTCCAGCACCGGGGTGAGGGCACGGCAGGGGCCGCACCAGGGCGCCCAGAAGTCCACGACCACGGGGAGGATTTTCGAGGCCTCGAGGACCTCGGCTTCAAAGCTTGCGGTGGTGACGTTCATATTTGTTATATCAGGGTACCCCGTCGGAAACGCAACCCCAAAATAAGGGACGGACCCCTATTTCTCGCCGTATCCTCTCTACATGGCTTTGCGTGACTACGCTGGCCTTGCCGCGTTCCTCCTGGTCGTCGCTTTGGTTTCGGCCGCGGGCGGCTGGGCCACCTCGAGCAGCGTCGGCACCTGGTATGCCGGGCTGGTGAAACCCACCTTCAATCCGCCTGGGTGGGTATTCGGGCCGGTGTGGAGCATGCTCTACGCCTTGATTGCGGTCGCGGGCTGGCGGCTGTGGCGCAGGGGCGGGCCCGCCTCGCGCCTCGCGCTCACGGCCTGGTGTGTGCAGTTGCTGCTCAACCCGGTGTGGTCGTTTCTGTTCTTCGGCGGCCGCATGATCGGCGCGGCGCTCGTGGAAATCGTGGTGCTGCTGGTGGCAATCGTGGTCACCATCCTGCTGGCGTGGCGAGTGGATCGCCCCGCGGCGTGGCTGCTCGTGCCCTACCTCGCGTGGGTCTCGTTCGCGACGCTGCTGAATGCGGCGTTGTGGCGCCTGAACGGCTGAGGTGGCGTCAGTCCTTGCGACGGCGCGTACGCTCGGCGAATTCCCGGTAGCCCATGAAGTCCTCGAAGGCTGCCACGCGCTCTCGGTAGCCGGCCACGGCGCCAGCGTCGCCAGTGGCCTTGAACTTCGCCAGCGCCTTGCCCAGGGCGTCGTACTGGATCAGGGCCGAGAAGCCGTAGTACAGCACCACGCTCGCGCCGGCCTGCGTCGTGTCAGCGAGCGTCTTGCCGGCCATGTCCACGATCATTGCCGGTCGCTCCACGCGCCGACGCACTTCGGCCAGTTGCACCGGGTCCACCATGGTCGGGAACACCATGTCCGCACCCGCGTCAGCATAGGCGCTGAGTCTGCGGATGGTGTCCTCGAGGTCACCGGTGAGCCAGTTCGCGTCCGAGCGCGCCACGATCAGGAAATCCGGATCCGTCCTCGCATTCACCGCAGCGCGGATGCGCCCAGCCATCTCGGCCATCGGGCGCAGCGTTTGCGGCAGGTCCGTGTGCTTGCCGATGCCGCTGTGGTCCTCGATGTGGATCGCCGCGACACCGGACTGCTCAAAGGAATGCACCGTGCGGTGGATATCGCCAGCGTCGTGGAAGCCGCCCTCGGCGTCGGCGATCACCGGCACCGAGACCGCATGCGCGATGCTGCGCGCCTGCTCGACCAGGTCCTCCAGCCTGAGCAACCCGGTATCCGGCAGGCCGTAACGGCTGGCGGCGGTGGCGTAGCTACCAATGTAGACGCATTCAAAACCGGCCGCCTCGATGAGCTTCGCACTGAGGGCGTCGGTGGCACCAGGAACGGAGAGGGTCTTGCCACCGGCGATGAGCTGGCGCAGGCGCTGGCGGCGGGCGGAGAAGGCGTCGGGCATGAAGCCAGTCTAGCTGAGGCCGCTAGAATGCCAAGGCCCATGGACCGCAGCGAGCGCTTCCGCCGCATCGACCGGATGCTGAACGCCGGCACAACCACTTTCGCCGCGCTGCAGGAGGCGCTGGGGATCTCGCGTGCGCAGTTGAAGCGCGACCTCGCCTACCTGCGCGAGCGCTTCAACGCCCCCATTGAGTACGACCGTGACGCCGGCGGCTACCGTTTCGGCAAGCCGCTAGCCGGCCCGCGCTACGAGCTGCCCGGGTTGTGGTTCTCGGCCGAGGAGGCGCACGCGCTACTCACCATGCACCAGCTGTTGAAAGGGCTAGACGGGGAAATCCTCGGGCCGCATTTCGAGCCGTTGCTCGCGCGCCTGCGCGCAGTGCTAGGGTCGGGGGACCACAGCTGGGAAGAAGTGGAGAATCGCATCCGCGTCATTCCCATCGGGCGGCGGGAGGCGAAGGTTGCCCATTTCGGCGTCGCCGCGGGCGCGCTGTTGAAGCGAAAGCGCCTGCGCATCCGCCACTACAACCGCGCCGAGGACCGCGAGACCGAACGCGAAGTCTCGCCGCAGCGCCTGGTGCACTACCGTGACAACTGGTACCTGGATGCCTGGTGCCATCTGCGCCAGGACCTGCGCAGCTTCGCGGTGGATGCCATCCGTGATGCGCACCTTCTGGACGAGCGCGCGAAAGACGTGCCCAAGGCGGAGCTGGACGAATACCTTGCCGCCGGTTACGGCATCTTTGCCGGCCGCAAGCTGGAATGGGCGACGCTGAAGTTCACCTCGGCCGCAGCGCGCTGGGTCGCTGCGCAGCGCTGGCATCCTAAGCAGCGCGCGCGGGTGGACAAGGACGGCAGCTACCTGCTGGAGCTGCCCTATGCCGATGACCGGGAGCTGGTGATGGAGATCCTGAAGTTCGGCCCTGAGGTGGAAGTGCTGGCGCCGGCGGGGTTGAGGAAGCGCGTGGCGGAGCGGTTGCGCGCCGCGGCGAAGCGCTACGGCTAGACTCAGCGTAATCCGATAACGACAGGCGCCCCGTGACCAGCGAGAAAGCCTACCGCGACCAGGCCCTCAAGCTCTTCCCCTGGATCTGCGGTCGCTGCGCGCGTGAGTTCTCGGGCGTGCGCCTTCGCGAGCTCACCGTGCATCACAAGGACGGCAACCACGGCAACAATCCGTCCGACGGTTCGAACTGGGAGTTGCTGTGCGTCTACTGCCACGAAAACGAGCATGCGCGCATGGCCGACGCGCAGGCGGGCGGGGGCGAAAAGGATTCCGTGACAGCGCCGGCGACGTCCAAATCACTGGCGGGCCTGGCCGAGTTGCTCAAGCGAAAGCCCAAACCGTAGTTTTGGCGACAGGCTGGCTCATCCCCTGAGCCTGCTGGGTCCGACACTGGGTTCTCTTCAACCTTGAGGAGGTCTCCCATGATCGACGTTTCCGTCCCGCTGGATGTCGTGATCGTCCTTTCGCCCTGGATCGCGCTGGGCGTGTTCTGGCTGTTGGAGCAGTGAGGGCCGTACCGTGGGGGTGACGCTGAGCGGGCACGCCGCGGGATTGCGCCGGACGACGGCCGGCTAGCTGATCTCGAGCACCAGCTTGCCGGCATGCTCGTCCCGCTCCATGCAATCATGGGCCTCGAGCAGGTCCGCCGCGCAGCGCTGCACGCAATCGATGCGTTCTTCCTTGCTGCGCGTGCGGAAGGTGACGCCGATCAGCCTCACGCGCCGCAGCGCGAGCAAGTCTAGATCGATGCTGCCGAGGTTGGCGTCAAGGCGGCAGACTTGCAACCCGCGCTCGCGTGGCGCTTCGGAGCCTCGGTGACCGAGGCCGAGAACTTCGTCGGATGGCGGGCCTATCCGTGGCCTGATGTCAGGCGCGCGTAGGCACGGCCTGGCGGAATTACTGAGGGAAAGGCCTAGTCCGAGGCAAACCCCTTCCCCCTGACATGCGCCCCAAAATCCCTCCTCATCCCGACTCCGTACTGCTTCACCTTGTCCCCCACCCAATCCCTCCCTCGCCGCGCGCCGTAGGCCCCTAACTCCCGCTCCACCGCCTCCCTGTCATAGCGATCCGTATGCACGGTGGCCGAGAGCGCCAGCCGGGCGCTCAGCGGCTCCTTTGATTCAGGGTAGCCGAGCGCCAGCCCCGCCACCGGCACCACCCAGTCCGGAAGCTCGAGCAGCGCGTCGATTTTCCCGATGTGGTCCCGGATCTGGCTGATCGGGCAGGTGCCCAGGCCCGCGAACTCGGCGGCGCTCACGAAAGCGCCGAGCGCGATTGCGGCATCCACCGAAGCGTTGAAGAAGGCATCGAGGTGCTCATTCACGAACGCAACTTTCCGCAGCTCAAACAAGCGCCGGAAGCGCCAGCCGTCGGCGCAGAACACGAACAGTTCTGGCGCGCCGGCGAGCCAGGGCGAGCCGGGCAGGAGGGAAGTGATCGCCAGGCGCTTCGCGGGATCGGCGACGCGGATGAGCGTGGTCTGCTGCAGGTCGCTCTTCGTCGGCGCGGCGAGGGCGGTGGCGCAGAGCAGGCGCAGCACTGAATCGGGCACCGGGTCGGGCTTGTAGCGCCGGCACACCGAGCGGGCATTCAGGACGGCGAGCGCATCCAGGTTAGGGAGCGCGGGCGGCGCGAGGCCCTCGCCGAAGCGTTGCTCGATCGCGGTGGCAATGCGGTCCTTTGCGGTGCTCATGGAGGCTCCTCGCTGCGGTGGTCAACGCTGCATCGTATGCAGCGTTGATTGACTATGGCGAACGATATCCCAAATTTGAGATAATGCGATGAAGCCAGTGGTCTGGCTCGGCGACAGTCGCGCGCGGATCCGGAATTTCGACCCGGACGGTCGGCTCGAAACGGGTATTCAGCTTGGACGTGTCCAGTTGGGTGAACAGCCTTCAGACCGCAAGCCCATGCCTGCCGTTAGGCTTGGCGTAATGAAATCCGGGTTCGCGTCCGCGGAGCATTTCGGTTGATCTACGTGGCTAAGTTCCTGGAAGCGATCTATGTGCTGCACGCCTTCCAGAAGAAATCTCGCAAGACGGCGCGAGCGGATAGCGAACTGGCGCGCGTGAGGTTCAGGACACTGGTACGGAATAGGAGGCAGCGGTGACCGAAAAGATGACTTACACCAGAGGCAGCGGCAACATCTTCCTCGACGTCGGTTTCGACAAGCTCGAGGCCGAAAATCTGAAGATGCGGTTCGAGCTGATGATGCAGATCGAGCGATGGGTGAAGGCGAGCGGCATGACTCAGGCGGCAGCCGCCAAGGCGCTCGGTCTCACGCAACCGCGACTTAATGCGCTGCTCAAGAGCAAGATGCGTTTGTTCAGCCTCGATGCCCTCGTCACCATCGCCACGAGGGCCGGGCTCTCGGTCCGACTGGTGGTGAGGAAAGCCGCCTGACTGGTCGGGCGCTCAGCGCTACCCATCACCGTCACCACCACGCTGCGCTCATGCGCCGCCGTGCGGTGCTCGTAGAGGTAAATTCCCTGCCAGGTCCCCAGCATTAGCCGTCCGTCCGACACCGGGATGCTGAGGCTGTTCGACGTCAGCACCGTCCGTGCATGTGCCGCCATGTTGTCCGGCCCTTCGGTGTCGTGCACCTAGGCGGGGTCGCCGTCGGGTGCGAGGCGCCTCAATACATTCCGACTTACTGGAGCTGGAACTGGTGAAGCGTGACATCCCCTATGTGAAGTACGGCGGCCTGAAATTTCTGGAAGCGGGGCACGTCAAGGACGCCCTCGCCGTGCTGCGCTGGGCGGACAACCCGAAGAATCGCGTCGCCGCGTGGCGCGCGCTGCAGTTGCTCCCCGGCGTAGGCCCGAAGGGCGCCGAGCGCGTGTTTACCGCGTTCGAGGCGCAAGGGCATCGCTGGACGGCGCTCCAGTCGCCCTCGCCCGAGTTCAACGCGCTGATGGCCCAGCTGGGCGACGCGGCCACGCCCTGGCAGGGGCAGATGGAGCGGGTGCGCGAGTGGTACGCGCCGGTGCTGGAGCGCAAGTACGACGCGCCAAAGGTGCACGCGGCGGACCTCACGCAGTTGGAGAAAGTCGCTGGTGGCTATCGCGACCGGGAGGCGTTCCTGACTGAGCTCGCGCTGGACCCGCCCGGCGCCACCGGCGACCTCGCCGGCGAGCCGCTGCTGGACGAGGACTACCTCATCCTCTCCACGGTGCATTCGGCCAAGGGGCAGGAGTGGGAGGCGGTTTACCTGCTGAATGTTTCGGATGGCAACTTCCCCAACGAGTTTGCCGCCGGGAAGCCGGAGCAGATCGAGGAAGAGCGGCGCCTCCTCTACGTGGCCATGACGCGCGCGAAGACCAGCCTGGATCTCATCTCGCCGCTCAAGATCTACGTCACGCAGCAGTCGCGCATGGGCGACCGGCACGTCTACGGCGCGAAGAGCCGCTTCCTCACCCGCAGCGTGATGCAGTGCCTGGACCAGGTCGCTTGGTCGGAGAGGGACGGCGCAGGCGAATTGCGCCCGATGGGTCCGTCGGTGGACGTGGCGGCGAAGTTGCGCGCAATGTGGGCCTAGCCGCAGGGCTGCCCGGCATGAACATCTGGGTCGACGCCGACGCCTGCCCGCTGGCGATCAAGGAAATCCTCTACCGCGCTGCGGAGCGCTCGAAGGTGAACCTGACCCTGGTGGCGAACAAGCTACTCGGCACCCCGCGGTCGCCGTGGATCCGCGCGCTGCAGGTGCCGCACGGTTTTGACGTCGCCGACAATGAAATTGCCAAGCGCGTAGCGCAGGGCGACCTAGTGATCACCGCCGACATCCCGCTCGCGGCCGAGGTAGTGGCCAAGGGCGGCCACGCCCTCAACCCGCGCGGCGAGCTCTACACCCCGGAGAACATCCGCGAGCGTCTGGAGACGAGGGATTTCCTGGCCAAGCTGCGCGAGACCGGCGTCCAGACCGGCGGCCCGGCGCCACTGGACAACACGGACAAGAAGCGTTTCGCAGACCAGCTGGACCGGTTGCTGGCGAAGCTGAGGCCAGCCTAGGACGACGCCGCCTTCTGCTTCGCCTCCAGCGCCTCCCAGCGCTCCAGCTTCTGGTGCAGAAAGGCTTCGATCTCGGCGCTGCGCTGCTGGTCCTTCAACACCACCTCGGCGCCCTGCTGGTAGTACTCCGTGTTGCTCATCTTCGCCGCCAGGGCATGCTGCTCTGCCTCCAGCGCCTCAAGTTCCTTCGGCAGCGCCTCCAGCTCGCGCGCTTCCTTGTAGGCGAGCTTCGGCCCGCGCGGCTTTCCGCGCGCGGGCGCCGATGACTTCGCTTCGGTGGCCTTGGCCCCGTCCGCGCTCTTGCGCTGCCGCACCCAGTCCGAGTAGCCGCCGACATACTCCTTCCAGACCCCGCCGCCTTCGGGGGCGAGCGTCTGCGTGATCACGTTGTCCAGGAACGCGCGGTCGTGGCTCACCAAGAGCAGGGTGCCGTCGTAGTCCTGCAGCGCGGTTTCCAGCAATTCGAGGGATTCGATGTCCAGGTCGTTGGTGGGCTCGTCCAGCACCAGCACGTTGGCGGGCTTGGCGAACAGGCGAGCAAGCAGCAGGCGGTTGCGCTCCCCGCCCGAGAGCATGCGCACCGGCGACTTCGCGCGCCGCGGCGGGAACAAAAAATCGGCGAGGTAGGTCATGACGTGCTTGCGTCCGCCGGCGGTATCCACCCAGTCCGAGCCGGGCGAAACGGTCTCGGCCACGGTCGCCTCAGGGTCGAGGGCCTGGCGCATCTGGTCGAAATACGCGGGCTGAACATTGGTGCCGGTACGCACCGTGCCGGCATCCGGCGCGAGCGTGCCCAGGATCAACCGGATGAGCGTGGTCTTGCCGATGCCGTTGGGACCCACCAGGCCAAAGCGGTCGCCACGGCTGATGAGCAAGTCGAGGTCCTTGACAACGGGCTTGCCGCCGAAGCTCTTGCACACGCCTTCCAGCTCGGCCACCAGCTTGCCGGAGCGCTGGCCGGAAGTGACCGACAGCTTCACCTTGCCGGTGCGTTCGCGCCGGGCGGCGCGTTCCTCGCGCAGGTGCTCCAGGCGCCTCACGCGGCCTTCGTTACGCGTGCGCCGGGCCTCGATGCCCTTGCGGATCCAGATTTCTTCCTCCGCCCAGAACTTGTCAAACTTGCGCTGCTGCACGGCTTCCGCCGCGAGTTGGCCGGCCTTGACGTGCTCGTAATCGGAGAAGCTGCCGGGATAGGAGCGCAGCATGCCGCGGTCCAGTTCAATGATCCGCGTGACCACTCGATCGAGGAACGCGCGGTCGTGAGTGATGACGATGGCGGTGGGCTGGCGCATGAGCAGCGCCTCCAGCTGCACGATGCCGTCGATGTCCAGGTGATTGGTGGGCTCGTCCAGGAGCAGTAGTTCAGGCTCGAGCGCGAAGGCAAGGGCGAGCGCGGCGCGTTTGCGTTCCCCGCCCGAGGCCGAGGCGGGGTCGGTATCGGGATCGAGGCCGAAGCGGTGCAGGTACTCGTTCAATTTGTGGTCGAGCGGCGCGTGGGGTAGCGATTCGGCGCGGAGGACCAGGCTCTCCTTCAGCGTCGCGGCCTCCGGCAGCACGGGTTCCTGCTCCACCAGCACGATGCGCAGTCCGTCGCGCCGCTTCAGGTCGCCATCGTCCAGCAGCGCGGTGCCGGCGATGATGGACAGGAGGGAGGACTTGCCGGTGCCGTTGCGCCCGATCAGCCCGATGCGCTCGCCCGCGTCCAGCGCAAATGAGGCGCGGTCGAGCAGCGGATGGTCTCCGTAGGCGAGCTGGGCGTTGGCGAGGGTGAGGAAGGGCATGGGGGCCGGATTGTAGGGACTACGGATCAAACCGGGCCATTGTTAATTACACTGAATTCATGTAATTTAATGGCATGAAGAACGTGACCATCACATTGGACGAGAAAGCGGCCGCGTGGGCGCGTGTGCAGGCAGCAGAGCGCGACATGAGTTTGTCGAGATACGTGGGCCAGTTGATCCACGACCGAATGCAGCATTCGTCCGCGTACGAGAAGGCGATGCGCAGGGCGCTGGCGCGCAAGCCCCTGGACCTGAAGGGCCCATGGAAGCCCTATCCGAAGCGGGAGGACCTTTATGACCGCCCCGTTCTTCGTCGACGCTAATGTCATCGTCTACGCGCTGGACCCGCGTGATCCTCGCAAGCGGCTGCGGGCGGCGAATTGGCTGGACCACCTGTGGCAGCATGGGCTGGGTCGCACCAGTACCCAGGTGATTTCGGAGTCTTACGCCACGCTGCGACGGCTCAAGCGCGATGCGCCCCCGGAGGAGCTCTGGGAGGAAGTGGAAGCCTACCTTGCATGGAATCCGCAGCCGGTCAACGACGCCACCCTCATCGACGCGCGCACGGTCGAGATCCGGTGGAAACTCTCCTGGTGGGACAGCCTGATCGTGGCTGCCGCCAGGACGCAGGGCTGCGCGGTGCTCCTGACCGAGGACCTGCAGGACGGTGCCGTGATCGGATCCGTGACGGTCCGTAGTCCGTTCACGCTCGAACTTCGCGAGCCAAAGACCGCGTATGCGGCAGCGCCTGGTGTCGCTTCCCTCCATCGCCCTCGCGGCCGCCCCCGGCGCACGGCGCTCGCTTGAGTATCGCCCGCACCTCCACCGGCGCCCGCTTCTCCCCCTGCCGCACTTGGCGCACGCTGCTGTGGCGCCGCTGGTCGGATGCGCCCGCCGCTAACTTCGTGATGCTGAATCCGAGCACCGCGGACGAGGTGAAGCTCGATCCCACCTGTTCCCGCGCCCGCAACTACGCCGAGGCCTGGGGCTACGGCGCGCTCATCGTCACCAACGTGTTCGCCTTCCGCGCCACCGATCCGAGGAAATTGAAGGCAACCGACGACCCGGTTGGCCCCGGTAACGACCGCGACATCCTGCGCGCGGCAAAGGAAGCGCAACTGGTGGTCTGCGCCTGGGGTAACCACGCGGCGCTTCTGGAGCGCGGCGCGGCGGTGGCGGAGATGCTGCGCAAGTCAGGGACCAGGCTCCACGCCCTGCGCATCACCGGCGCTGGCGAGCCCTCGCACCCGCTTTACCTGCCCGGATCGCTCAAGCCCACCGCCTGGGAGTAATCTTTCCGGCAGGAGGCCACCATGCCCGTCAAGGCCAAGCGCGAAGCCGGGGTCCGGGAGCGCATCCAGGACATCGGCTAGGACCTGTACCCGGACGACAACGTCGACTGGAAGATTCTCTACTTGCGCGACAGCGCCGACTTCTGCTTCGCCGAGGTCGCGCCCGAGCCCGACACGGTGGGCTACCCGCGCTTCATTTTCGTGTTGCACTTCGACGGCTTCGGCCACATGCAGGAATGCGGTAGCTACTGCATGGCCGAGGGCGCGTGGACGCTGCTGTCCAC